>JAYVBO010000279.1:0-3680 GCA_043750435.1 Betaproteobacteria bacterium
CCAGCTTTCAATGCTGCCCTGCCCTTGGATTTCGTCCTGCCACTGCTGGCGCACCTGGGGGTTCTCGTTCAGCTTCAGGTTGCGCACCACGCGCTGGGCCACCCGGTCGCTTTGAATGATGTCAACCTGGGTGGACATGAAGCCTGGCGACCCGGATGCGCCGTAAATGGCGGATATCGGATCCGGCTTGAAATCGACCACCACGCTGGCAATGGCCTTGTACTGCTTGGGCAGCAGCAAGCTGACCGCCAACGTACCCAGAACCACCACCAGGAACACCGCCACTGCAGCGATCCAACGCGCTCGCAGGATGGATAAAAACTGTCCAAATGTCATGCGCAGCTTTCTTGGATTTAGAACAGGCTTTCGCGCACAAAGACAACGTCGCCTTCGCGAAGCTTGTCGGTCATCGTGGGCACGATCAGCTGGATGCTGCCGTCGGCTTCCTTGCGGTGCACCTTGATGCCCTTGTCGGTGCCGCGCAGCGTGAGGCCACCCCCACCGGCCAGTGCCTGCAGCAGGGTCATGTCGCGTTCCAGGCGCATCGGGCCCGGGCGCTGCACTTCACCGTAGATGTAGACCAGTTGCTGACGGTCGACGAACACCGTGTCGCCGTTCAGGATGAAGATGTCCTTGTCGCGGCCACCGGCCGAGAACAAGCTGGGCAAGTCAACTTCATAGCGGAAGGCCTTGCCGCTGCGCACACCCGTCACGACCACGATGTCGCTGCCGTTGGGTGCAATGCCACCGGCTGTGGCGACCAGTTCGGACAGTCGCATGTCAGCCACTTCGATGGGGTAGCGGCCGGGGCGGTTGACCTGACCCAGCACGCTGGCCTGGTTGCCGCGCACCTGCAACACCACCAGCGAAACCTGGGGCTGCTTGACGAAGTTGCCGCTGCGCAGGCCGTCGGCGATGAACTTTTCGGCGGCGGTGACGCTCTGCCCACCCAGGCGGATGCTGCCCAGCAGCGGGTAGGACACGACGCCGGCTTCCGAGATGCGGCCTTCCAAGGTCAGATCGGGATTCTGGAACACGGTGACACGGATCACGTCACCCGAGCCCAAGCGGTATTCGTTGGGCGCAGCGCCCGCCACAGCGGTCGACGACTGGGCCTGCACCGGATTGCCGGCGCCCAACAGCAGCACGGCCAGCAGCGCCGCGCCGACGGAAGAAAATATCGAAGCCATCATTTGAGACCCATGCCCTTGCTGATGTCTGAAGAGTTGAGCGCGCCTGCGCTGGCAGCCGGCGCGGCGGACGGCGTGGTTGCGGCCGGGGTTGCAGCGGCTGCCGAAGCGGCTGCCTGCGCAAATTTGCCGACGTATTCGATCTTGGCGGCGGCGCGCATGGCCTTCAGGTCGTCTTCGACCAGCTTGCGTTTGCGATCGTTGAGCAGGTATTGCTCGATGGCCGGGCGGGCCTGCTCTTCGGTAACCGGCTGGCTGCGCGAGCCGGCCAGCAGCACCACCTGCAAGCCGTTCTGGGCCGGCACCATCATGGCTTGGCCGTCTTTCATCTTCGCGAAGGCTTCAAGGCTGCCCAGCGGCAATTGCTCGGCCGCACGCACGGCCTGGTTACCCTGGAACCGAATGTCGTTGGCCTTCAGAAATTCAAGGAAGGCGGCAATGTCCTTGCTGCCGGCCAGCTTTTCGCGCAGTTCGGCGTAGCGATCGGGCTTGGCCTCGATGGCGATTTCCTGGATGTTGTAGACACGGCGTTCGCTGAACAACGCAGGCTTTTCGTCGTAGTACTTCTTGATTTCTTCGGGCGCCGGCTTGGGAGCAGCTTCGCCGACTTTTTCCAGATAAGCGCGCGCCAGAATTTCGCGGCGCGCGGCTTCCAGTTGCTGCACCACGCGCGGGTCGCGGTCCACCTTCAGGTCCTCGCCTTTTTGCAAGGCCAGTTGCTGGTCGATCAGGCGTTCCAGGATTTGTCGGCTCGCGCTTTCGGCCTGCTCAGGGCGCAGGCCACGCTGCTGCTGCATCACGAAATTGATCTGATGGACGGTGATTTCGTCCTTGTTGACTTTGGCGGCCGTCTGGCTGGCGGCCTTGTCCTTCTTGTCGCCACAGCCGGCCAGCGCCACGGCGGCAGCCACAACGGCCAAGGGCAGCAGGCGGCGGGCAGCAAAGGGCATAAAGGTCTTGTTCAGGTCCATATCGCAATCCTTGAGGTGTTCCCATCGAAGCCGAATCAGCAGGCGCCGGAAGGCGCGCCGTGACCAAGCCGTAAGCAGGGATTGTTCCCTGCTGATGAGCGAAATGAGTGTAACCGCTGCCCCCGTGACAGCCGGGCAGCAAGCACCCCCCACCGGCGGGTGCAATGCATGCAAAAAGTCATGGCCGACCCTGTGTTGTTCGTGTGCGCCGAAGCGGCGAACCGACTGCCCGGCCTGACGATAGACAGCGGCTGTGACAGCCGACTGCATAAACGCGCCCGCTCAGCACTTCACGCCGACGTGCAGCGCCACGATGCCGCCGGCCAGCCGATGGACGTCGACGTGGCGGAAACCGGCCGCCTGCATCATCGTCTTCAAGGTGGCTTGGTCGGGGTGCATGCGGATGCTCTCGGCCAAGTAGCGGTAGCTGTCGCCGTCCTTGGCGATAAGCTGACCCAGCATCGGCATCAGGGTGAAGGAATACCAGTCGTAAGGCTTCTGCAGCAAGGGGGCGGGCTTGGAAAACTCCAGCACCAGCAAGCGGCCGCCGGGCCGCAGCACGCGGCACATTTCGGCAAGGGCGGCGTCTTTGTGCGTCATGTTGCGCAAACCGAAGGCCACGCTGACCAGGTCGAAGCCGCCGTCGACCGAACCATCCTTGAAAGGCAGGTGCTCGGCGTCGCAGGCGGCAACAGGCAAGACCAGCCCGCCGTCGAGCAGGCGGTCGCGGCCCACGCGCAGCATGGCTTCGTTGATATCGGTCAATACCACCCGCCCGTTAGGGCCGGCGTCCTTGGCGAAGGCCCGCGCCAGGTCGCCGGTGCCCCCCGCTATGTCCAACACCTGCATGCCGGACCGCACGGCGGCCACAGCCACGGTGTAGGCCTTCCAGACACGGTGCAGGCCCATCGACAGCACGTCGTTCATCAGGTCGTAGCGGCTGGCCACTGAATCAAAAACGCCCCGCACGCGGCGCGCCTTTTCAGCGTCATCAACGGTCTGGTAGCCGAAATGGGTCTGGCTCATCGCTGCGGCCTTCAGTGGCTGCTGCAGGCGCCGCCCGCGGCCTTGACCATGGGTGTGTCGCGGTTTGCCCCGGCCGCTTGCAGACGCGCTTCGTAGCGCTGCCACAGGTCGGCCTGGGTGGCGCCCAGGTTGTAGAGCAGGTCCCACGAGAAGATGCCGCTTTCGTGCCCGTCGGTGAACACCGGCTGCACGGCGTAGTGGCCCACAGCGGTCAAGTCCAGGATGCCGACTTCGCGCTTGCCCGTCTGCAGCACCTCTTGCCCCGGGCCGTGACCTTGCACTTCGGCCGAAGGCGAATACACGCGCATCAGCTCGAAGGGAATGTGGAAGTGGGCGCCATCGTCGAAGGCAATTTCCAGGGTTCGCGACGCCTGGTGCACGGTCAGCGCCGTGGGCTGCGGGGTATCGGGAGTTAAGCCAGCCATGGGCGTTGTGTTGGTCCTGTTGAGGGATACAGATGCAGGCGAACGAGTGTATCGCCCGCTAGACACCG
>JAYVBO010000280.1:0-8515 GCA_043750435.1 Betaproteobacteria bacterium
ACGGACAGGCGAACGATCAGCCCGGACGACCCTGGCGCTTGCGCTCGTGCTCGGTCAGGAACCGCTTGCGCACGCGAATGCTCTTGGGCGTGATCTCGACCAGTTCGTCGTCCTCGATGAACTCGACACCGTATTCCAGCGTCAAGTCGATGGGCGGCGTGATCTTGATCGCGTCTTCCTTGCCGCTGACGCGGAAGTTGGTCAGCTGCTTGGTGCGCGTGGCGTTGACGACGAGGTCGTTGTCGCGGCTGTGGATGCCGACGATCATGCCTTCGTAGACCGGGTCATTTGGTTTTACAAACATCCTGCCGCGATCGTCCAGCTTGCCCAAGGCGTAGGTGAAGATTTCACCGGCGTCCATGCTGATCAGCACGCCGTTCTTGCGGCCGGCGATGTCGCCCTTGTGCGCTTCGTAGCCGTCGAAGATGTTGCTGATCAGGCCCGAACCGCGTGTCAGGTTCATGAATTCATTGCTGAAGCCGATCAGGCCACGCGCCGGAATGCGGTATTCCAGGCGCACGCGGCCACGGCCATCCGGCTCCATATTGACCAGTTCGCCCTTGCGCTCGCCCAGCGCCTGCATCACGCCACCCTGGTGGATTTCTTCGACGTCGGCGGTGACCAACTCGATCGGCTCGTGCTTCACGCCATCCACATCGTGGAAGACCACGCGCGGCTTGCTGACGGCCAGCTCGTAGCCCTCGCGGCGCATGTTCTCCAGCAGGATGGTCAGGTGCAATTCGCCACGGCCCATGACTTCGAAGATGCCGTCTTCGCTGGTCTCGCTGACGCGCAGCGCGACGTTGCTCTGCAGCTCTTTCTGCAGGCGGTCCCAGATCTGGCGGCTGGTGACGTACTTGCCTTCGCGGCCGGCCAGCGGGCTGGTGTTGACGCAGAAGTTCATCGTCAGCGTCGGCTCGTCCACCTTCAGCATCGGCAGCGGTGCCGGGTTCAGCGGGTCGGTCACCGTGACACCGATGCCGATGGCTTCAATGCCGTTGACCAGCACGATGTCGCCCGGGCCGGCTTCAGTCGCCTGCACGCGGTCCAGGCCCTGGAAGGTCAGCACCTGGTTGATGCGGCCCTTGGTCGACTTGCCATCCGGCCCTTCCATCACCACCACGTCCATGCCGGGCCTGATAGTGCCCTGACCGATGCGGCCCACGCCGATGCGGCCGACGAAAGTGGAGTAGTCCAGCGCCGAAATCTGCAGTTGCAGCGGCGCGTCCGGGTCGCCGCGTTGCGCCGGCACGTGCTTCAGGATGGTGTCGAACAGGGCCGACATGTCGGGGCCCCACTGCTCGCCACGCGCACCTTCGGTCAGCGAGGTCCAGCCATTGATGCCCGAGGCGTAGACCACCGGGAAGTCCAGCTGTTCGTCGTTGGCGCCCAGCTTGTCGAAAAGGTCGAAAGCGGCGTTGATGACGGCGTCGGGCTTGGAGCCGGGCTTGTCCACCTTGTTGACCACGACGATGGGCTTGAGGCCCAGGGCCAGCGCCTTCTTGGTCACGAAGCGCGTCTGCGGCATCGGGCCTTCTTGCGCGTCGATCAGCAGCACCACGCCATCGACCATGCTCAGCGCGCGTTCGACTTCACCGCCAAAGTCCGCGTGGCCTGGGGTGTCGACGATGTTGATGTGGGTGCCTTGCCAGCTGACCGCACAGTTCTTGGCCAGGATGGTGATGCCGCGCTCGCGTTCGATGGCATTGCTGTCCATCACGGTGTCGACGACTTTTTCGTGGTCGGCGAAGGTGCCGCTCTGGCGCAGCAGCTGGTCGACCATGGTGGTTTTGCCGTGGTCGACGTGGGCGATGATGGCTACGTTGCGGATGGCTCTTTGTGTCATGTCGGTAGGTCCTGAACTTCGATAGGGCTCAACAGGCGGTCAGCGATCAATTCGCCTGCGGTGATGTGGGCGGTGCCGAGAAAGGCACGCATGGGTGCAACGCTGGGGTCTTCGGGGACCGGACCTTGGCGGTAGACGCGAACTGCCAGGGCATCGGCCAGCGCCACCCGACGGCGCAAGCCGCACAGGAAGCGCCCGGCCTCGTCGTCGGGCAAGCGAACTTCGGGCCACGCTGCCACCAGCACGTCGGCGGGCTGGATCAACGCGTCGCGCTCGGGCTCGGTCAGCGCCTGCAGAGCGTCTATGGTGATGGCCTGCGCCACGTCCAGCGTGCCGCTGCCGGTGCGGCGCAAGCCGGCCAGGTGCGCGCCGCATCCCAACAAGGTGCCGATGTCCTCGGCCAGCGTGCGGATGTAGGTGCCTTTGGTGCAGCCCACGTCCAGCACCAGCAGGTCATCCTGCCAGGACAGGATGTCGATGTGATGAATCGTCACCGCGCGTTTCGGGCGGTCGATTTCAATGCCGGCGCGCGCGTAGTCGTACAGCGCCTTGCCCTCGTGCTTCAGCGCCGAATACATCGGCGGCAACTGCTCGATGTTGCCGGTCACGGCGCGGCAGGCGGCTTCTACTGCCGAGCGGTCGGTCTGCACCGGCTTCTCTTCAATGACTTCGCCTTCGCGGTCGCCGGTGGTCGTGCGCTGGCCCAACTTCAGCGTGGCCGTGTAGCGCTTGTCGGCATCCAGACTGACCTGCGAAAACTTGGTTGCCGCGCCGAAGCACAGCGGCAGCAGGCCCGTGGCCAGCGGATCCAGCGTGCCAGTGTGGCCGCCCTTCTCGGCGCGCAGGATGCCGCGGGCCTTCTGCAGGGCGTCGTTGCTCGTCCAGCCCAGTGGCTTGTCGAGCAGCAAGACCCCGTGCAGTGGGCGGCGGACAACCTTGATGCGCATGGCCTTCAGTCTTCTCGCGGCGCGTCGGTCGCGGCGGGCGGCTCGGGGTCTTCTTTGGCCCGCACGCTGTTGGCCTTGGCGATCAAGGCCGACAGGTCGGCGGCGCGCTCGGTGGTCTTGTCGAAATGGAAGTGCAGCGTCGGCACGGTATGGATGGCCAGCTTCTTGAACAAACCATTGCGGATATAGCCCGCCGATTCGTTCAGCGCAGCCGCCGTCGCTTCGGGCTCGCCGACCATCACCGAGAAATAGACCTGGGCATGGGCGTAGTCGGGGGTGACCTGGACGCTGTTGACAGTGACCATGCCGATGCGCGGATCTTTGAGATCGCGGATCAACAGGGCCACGTCGCGCTGTATCTGGTCAGCAACGCGGAAGCTGCGGTTGGGTATGGCTCTTTTATGTTTCATCGTTGCCTTCGCTCAAGTAGAAACCCCGCCGACTTGTGGTGGGCGGGGTTGCTCGGATGAGTCAATCGCCGCACTACAAGGTGCGTGCCACTTCCTTCACCTCGAAGAATTCCAACTGATCGCCTTCCTTGATGTCGTTGTAGTTCTTCAACTTGATGCCGCACTCGAAGCCGGACGACACCTCGCGCACATCGTCCTTCAAGCGCTTCACCGATTCGACTTCGCCGGTGTAGATCACCACGTTCTCGCGCAGCAGGCGGAAGCGCGAATTGCGAATGACCTGGCCGGCGGTGACCATGCAACCCGCCACCGTGCCGATCTTGCTGGCCACGAAGACCGTGCGGATCTCGGCCGTGCCGATGGTTTCTTCGCGCTGCTCCGGCGGCAACATGCCACCCATCGCCGCCTTGATCTCGTCGACCGCGTCGTAAATGATGTTGTAGTACTTGATGTCGACGCCGTTGCCTTCGGCTAGCTTGCGCGCACCGGCATCGGCCCGCACATTGAAGCCGATGATGACGGCCTTGCTGGCGATGGCCAGGTTGATGTCCGACTCGCTGATGCCACCCACGGCAGCGTGCACGATCTGCACCTTGACCTCGGGCGTGGACAGCTTGAGCAGGCTCTGCGCCAGTGCTTCTTGCGAGCCTTGCACGTCGGCCTGGACGATCAGCGACAGCGTTTGCGCAGCGCCCTCGCCCATGTTCTCGAACATGCCTTCCAACTTCGCAGCCTGGCGGCGGTTCAGGTTCACTTCGCGGTACTTGCCTTGGCGGAAGGTCGCGATTTCGCGGGCCCTGCGCTCGTCGTTCAGCACCATGAATTCGTCACCGGCGCGCGGCACTTCGGTCAGGCCCTGAATCTCGACCGGCAAGGAAGGCCCGGCCGATTCGATGGCCTTGCCGTCTTCGTCCAGCATGGCACGCACGCGTCCAAAGCTGGAACCGGCCAAGACCACATCACCCTTGTTCAGCGTACCGCTCTGCACCAGGATGGTGGCCACCGGGCCGCGTCCCTTGTCCAGGCGGGCTTCAATGACCACACCTTTGGCCGAGGCGGTGCGCGGCGCGGTGAGTTCCAGCACTTCGGCCTGCAACAGCACCTGTTCCAGCAGCGTGTCCACGCCCTGGCCGGTGCGTGCCGAAACCGGCACGAAGGGTGAATCGCCACCGAAGTCTTCAGGGATCACGCCCTCGGCCACCAGTTCGCTTTTCACGCGTTCCAGGTTGGCGTCGGGTTTGTCGATCTTGTTCATCGCCACGATGATGGGCACACCGGCTGCCTTCGCGTGGGCGATGGCTTCCTTGGTCTGCGGCATCACGCCGTCGTCAGCCGCCACGACCAGGATCACCAGGTCGGTGGACTGCGCACCACGCGCCCGCATTGCCGTGAAGGCGGCGTGGCCCGGGGTGTCCAGGAAGGTGATCATGCCGCGCGGCGTTTCGACGTGGTAAGCGCCAATGTGCTGCGTGATGCCACCCGCTTCGCCGGCGGCGACGCGGGCCCGGCGAATGTAGTCCAGCAGCGAAGTCTTGCCGTGGTCGACGTGACCCATGACAGTGACCACCGGCGCGCGGGGCAATTGCTCGGCGGCGTCGTGCAGCGCGGTTTCTTCTTCAGTGAATGCTTCCGGGTCGTCCAGCTTGGCGGCCAGCGCCTTGTGGCCCATTTCCTCGACGACGATCATCGCCGTCTCTTGGTCCAGCTGCTGATTGATGGTGACCATCTGGCCCAGCTTCATCAATTGCTTGATGACTTCGCTGGCCTTGACCGACATCTTGTGCGCCAGGTCGGCCACCGAAATGGTTTCCGGCACGTGCACTTCCTGGATCAGCGCTTCGGGCGTCGGCGTGAAACCGCCGCCGTTGTCGCCACGGTCGCCACGGCGGCCACCAGCACCACCACGCGGCGCGCGCCAGCCCGGTCGGCCAGCCGCACCGCCGTCACGGCCCTTGACGGCCGCGCGCTTCTTGGCGGCGTCGTCGGCCCAACTGGACGACAGCTTTTCGCTCTTGACCTGTTTCTTGTCGCCGGGCTTGGCGACGGTCGCCGCACCGGGCACGCCGGGCTTGGCAGCCGGCTTGTGGATGGTGCCCTTGATGGCATCTTTGGCAGCCGCAGCCGGGTCGGCCTTGACCTCTTCCGGCTTCTTGGCGATCAGCACCTTCTTCGGGCCGGCCATCATGGCGCGGATGGCGGCGGCTTCGGCTTCGGCAGCCTTGCGGCGGCGCGCCAGGTCGTCGGCCTTGGCGTTGTCCTCCGCGGCCTTGTCGGCGGCCTTCACCACGCGCAGCAGGGGCTTGACGACCTCGACGGGCTTGGGCGGCTCTTCGGGGGTGATGGGCGTGACGGGCGCTGCAGGCGCAGCCTCCGCCGGTGCCGCAGGTTCAGGCACCGCCGCCGGCTGGATGGCGCTCTTGCCGTTGGCCATGTCGGCTTCGGCCTTGGCCGCAGCCCTGGTTTTCGACGCCCTGGCCGGTGCCGCTTCGGCAGCCTTTACCAACATGGCAGCCGCCTCGGCAGCGGCCTTGGCTTGTTCGGCGGCGCGCGCTGCGGCGGCTTCGGCCGCAGCGGCTTCAGCCGCAACACGGGCCGCGCGCTCTTGCTCCTCACGCACGCGCCGCGCTTCGGCCAGCTCGACTTCCTGCACGCGGATGGCTTCGGCCTGGGCGCTGGCTTCTTCTTCGCGGCGCTGCAAGTCGAGTTCTTCAGCGCTGGGGCCGGTCTCTTCCGTGGCCGGCGAGGCGTCATCGCGCTTGACGAAGACACGCTTCTTGCGCACCTCGACCTGGATGGTGCGGGCACGGCCGCTGGCATCCGCCTGCTTGATCTCCGTCGACGTCTTCTTCGTCAAGGTGATCTTCTTGCGCTCTGCGCCGGCAACGGTGCCGTGCGAGGTGCGCAGGAAGTCCAGCAGACGTTCCTTGTCGGACTCGGTCAACGCGTCCTCGGGCGACAGATTGGTCACCCCGGCCGATTGCAACTGCTCAATCAGCGCCGTGGTCGGGCGGCCAAGCTGGGCAGCAAACTGGGCGACGGTGGTCACGGCCATGGGTACGGTTTCCTCGGGTGTTCTGTGCAGGCGGGCGAACGGCTCAATGGGCTCAATACGGTCATCAGACCGTGAACCAGTGCTCGCGCGCCTTCATGATGATCGTCTTGGCTTGCTCGTCGTCGATGCCCGACATCTCGGTCAGTTCATCGACGGCCAGGTCGGCCAAGTCGTCACGGGTGTGGATGCCGCCCAGCGTCAGCTTGGCGATCAACTCGGGCGTCAAGCCCTCCAGATCACGCAGGTCTTGCGAAATCTCACCCGCGTCTTCTTCTTTCTTGATTTCCATCGTCAGCAGCGCGTCTTTGGCACGGGTGCGCAGTTCGTGCACCGTGTCTTCGTCGAAGCTTTCGATTTCCAGCATCTCGGTCAGCGGCACATAGGCCACTTCTTCCAGACTGGTGAAACCTTCGGCAATCAGGATGTCGGCCACTTCGGCGTCGACGTCGAGCTTGTCGACGAACAGCGCGCGCACCGAATCGCTTTCAGTGGCCTGTTTGGCCTGCGACTCTTCGGCGGTCATGATGTTGATGCGCCAGCCGGTCAGCTCGGAAGCCAGCCGCACGTTCTGTCCGCCGCGGCCGATGGCGATGGCGAGGTTTTCCTCGTCCACCACCACGTCCATGGCGTGGCGCTCTTCGTCGACCACGATGGACTGCACATTGGCCGGGGCCAGTGCGCCGATGACGAACTGCGCCGGGTCGTCGGACCACAGCACGATGTCCACGCGCTCGCCAGCGATCTCGTTCGTCACCGCATTCACGCGCGAGCCGCGCACACCGACGCAGGTGCCGATGGGGTCGACGCGGCGGTCATGGCTGACCACGGCAATCTTGGCGCGGCTGCCCGGGTCACGGGCGCAGCTCTTGATTTCCAGCAGGCCTTGTTCGATCTCGGGCACTTCTTGTGCGAAGAGTTCGACCATGAAATCCGGCGCGCTGCGCGACAGCATGATCTGCGGCCCGCGCTGGGTGGCGTCTATGCCTTGCAGATACGCCCGCACGCGGTCGCCGCTGCGCAGGTTTTCCTTGGGGATCATCTCGCTGCGCTTCAGGCGGCCTTCAACCCGGCCGCTTTCGACAATGATGTCGCCCTTGTCCAGGCGCTTCACGGTGCCGACGAAGATCTTCTCGCCACGGGCGAGGAAGTCGTTCAGCAACTGTTCGCGCTCGGCGTCACGGATCTTCTGCAGGATGACCTGCTTGGCGGCCTGCGCACCGATGCGACCGATGGTCAGCGAATCGATGGCTTCTTCGATGTAGTCGCCTTCCTCGATGTCGGGGATGCGATCCAGCGCGTCGGACAGCAGTTCCTCGGCGTCGGCGTTCTGCAGGCCCGCACTGTCGGGCACCACCAGCCAGCGGCGGAAGGTTTCGTATTCGCCCGTGTCGCGGTCAACGGCGACACGGATGTCGACCTCGCCGCCATTGAGCTTCTTCGTGGCTTGCGCCAGCGCCGCCTCGACCGCGCCGAACACGACGTCACGGTCCACGGTCTTCTCGCGGGAGATGGCGTCCACCAGCATCAACATTTCGCGATTCATCGGTCCTCTAGCCTCCATCAGTGCCCACCGCGCTCACCGGGTCCGGTGGCGCAGCGGCCTGGTCGCTTTCCGCAGCAGTGCCGGCGGATTTGCGACCTTTGAAATCCAACACGGGCACCAAGCGGGCCTCGCGCACTTCTTCGAACTTGAACCCCAAGACCTGTTCGGTCTTGCCGGCCTTGAAAACCAGACTCCAGCCGGCTGCGCCAGCCGCATCGGCCGCGCCTTCGGCGGCGTCGGGCGCAGCTTGGGCATGACCCAGCACGCCGTCCCACACCTTGCGGCCTTCGAAAGGCGTCTTCAGCGTGATCTTCACGGCTTGGCCGACGAAGCGCTCAAAGTCCGCCTCGCTCGTCAGCGGACGGTCCAGGCCCGGTGACGACACTTCGAGCCGGGCGTAATCCATGTCCTCGACTTCGAGGGCGTATTGCAATTGGCGCGTCACCTGCTCGCAGTCTTCGACGAGGATGAACTCATTGGGCACCGTGTAGACCCGGCCCGGGATGCGGTCGATGGTGATACGCAGCAAGCCGCGCTGGGCGCGCTCGACTTCGATCAACTCGAAACCCAGGCCCGTGACGGTGGCGGTGATGGCTTCACGCCATCCCAGACGCGGACCGGTGGGAATTTCGCGCGGCGCGGGTGCGGGGCGCGCCGGCCGGTCAGGGCGGTCTGCACGGCCAGAGCGGTCTGCGCGAACGCCAGACGCGGCGGCAC
>JAYVBO010000281.1:0-1541 GCA_043750435.1 Betaproteobacteria bacterium
TCGTGGTGGTGGACCTCAACCGGGATGCCCAGCGATTCCAGCACCAGGCACATTTCCGAGCGCATGTCTTGCGAGCTGTCGACCGGGGGCACGGGGAAGTAGCCACCCTTGACGGCAGGCCGGTGGCCCATGTTGCCGCCTTCGTATTCCTTGTCGGTGTTCCACGAGGCCTCTTGGGACTCGATCTTCACGAAGCAGCCCGACATGTCGTTCTTCCAGCGCACGCCGTCGAAAACGAAGAATTCGGGTTCCGGGCCGAAGTAGGCGGTGTCGCCCAGGCCGGTGCTCTTCATGTAGGCCTCGGCACGCTTGGCCAGGCTGCGCGGGTCGCGCTCGTAGGGCTTGCCGTCGGCCGGGTCGATGACGTCACACGTCAGGATCAGCGTGGGCTCTTCGAAGAAGGGGTCGATGTTGACCGTGTTGGGGTCGGGCATCAGTTGCATGTCCGAGGCTTCAATGCCCTTCCAGCCGGCGATGGACGAGCCGTCGAAGGCATGGCCGGACTCGAACTTGTCTTCGCTGAAAGCGGAAACAGGCACGGTCACGTGTTGTTCTTTGCCGCGGGTGTCGGTGAAGCGGAAGTCAACGAATTTGATTTCGTTTTCCTTGACCATCTTCATCACGTCGGCAACGGTTTTTGCCATTCAGATCTCTCCTAGCGAAGCTCGTGGATAGGTAGGTGTGCGGGGGCTGCTTGCTGAAGGCCGTGAGCCCCAACAAGGCGCATGGAAATTTAGCAGAAAGCATGCCTGCCACTGGCTGCGACGCTGGCGCCGCTGAGATTTCGCGGCGCGCCTTGTGAAGGTGCACGGACATGCACCAAATCAAGGCCAAATGGGCCGCGTCAACGCACCAATTCGGGGCCCAGTTTGACGCCGAAGTTCAACAGGCCGGCTTGCAAGGCCGCATAGGCGGCCAGCGGGTCGTCCACGGCTTTCACGCCCAGCTCGATGTGGCGGCCATATTCGGGGTGGTCCACGCTGGGCAGGCTGAAGACCTTCACGCCCGGAAAGCGCACTTCAATGTCTTCCATCAGTGGCGTCAAAGTGGCCTCCATCGCGCCGAAAACGATGACCGAGCGCTCGATGCTGCGCGCGGCGCCGTGCAGGTGGGCGTAGCGCTGGTCCAGCACCCACTCGATCATCGGCCAGGCCATCACCGGGAAGCCGGGCTCGAAGTGCACGTCGGCCACCGAGAAGCCGGGGATCTTGTTGTAGGGGTTGGGGATCAGCGTGCAGCCGGCCGGGAACACGCCCATGTTCAGGCGGTGCACGTTGTCAGCGCGGTCGGGCTCGAAGGGAATGCCCTGTTCGGCGGCGGTATCGCGCATGCGCTCCAGGATCAGGCGCTTGGCGTCGGGGTGCAGCGCCAGGTCGACACCGCGTGCGGCGGCCGCGCATTGGCGCGTGTGATCGTCGGGCGTGGCGCCGATGCCGCCGCACGAAAACACCAGATCGCCGCTGTCGAAGGCCTCACGCAGGGCGGCGGTGATGCGCGGCCGGTCGTCGCCGGCGTAGCGCGCCCAGGACAGTTGCAGGCCG
>JAYVBO010000282.1:0-8509 GCA_043750435.1 Betaproteobacteria bacterium
CTGCGCACGCTGACCCTGCAGGGCGCGGCGCGCGCACAGGACTTCAGCCGCATCGCCAACCACGACGTGGTCTTCACCACCTACCCGCTGCTGTGGCGCGACATCGATGCGCTGGCCGCGCAGCCCTGGCATCTGCTGATCCTGGACGAAGCGCAGATGGCCAAGAACGCTGGCAGCCGAACCGCGCGCGCGCTGCGCCAGCTGCGCGCCCGCCACCGCCTGTGCGTCACCGGCACCCCGCTGGAAAACCACCTGGGCGAGCTGTGGGCGCATTTCGACCTGCTGATGCCCGGCTTCCTGGGCGACGCGCGCAGCTTCACACGGCAGTGGCGCAAGCCCATCGAAGACAACGGCGAGACCCTGCGCGCGCAACTGCTGGCCCAGCGCGTGCGGCCTTTCATCCTGCGCCGCCGCAAGGACGACGTGGCCACCGAACTGCCGCCGCGCACCGAGGTCATCCGCCGCGTGGTGCTGCAGGGCCAGCAGCGCGCGCTCTACGAAAGCGTGCGCCTGGCCGCCGACCAGAGCGTGCGCAAGGTGCTGGCGAAAAGCAGCTTCGCCGGGGCGCAGATTGCGGTGCTGGACGCGCTGTTGAAGCTGCGCCAGGTCTGCTGCGACCCGCAACTGGTGAAGAACACGCAGATACCGGCTTCGATGGAGCGCGCCAAGATGGCAGCGCTGCTGGACCTGCTGCCCGCGCTGGTCGACGAAGGTCGCCGCGTGCTGGTGTATTCGCAGTTCACCGAGATGCTGGCGCTGGTGCAGACCGAACTGGCGGCCATCAAACTGCCCTATCTGGTGCTGACCGGCGACACGCCGCCGGCGGCGCGCGGCGCCGTGGTGCAGCGCTTCCAGGCACGCGAAGAACCGGTGCTGTTGCTGAGCCTGAAAGCCGGTGGCGTGGGCCTGAACCTGACCGCCGCCGACACCGTCATCCACCTCGACCCGTGGTGGAACCCGGCCGTGGAAGAACAGGCCAATGCACGCGCCCACCGCATCGGGCAGGACAAGCCGGTCTTCATCTACAAACTGCTGGTGCAAGGCAGCATCGAAGAACGCATGCTGGCCCTGCAGGCCCGCAAGGCAGCGTTGAGTGAGAGCGTGCTGGGCACCGATGCCGGCGGCGCGCCCAAGTTCAGCGCCGAAGACTTGCGCGGCCTGCTGTTGCCGCTGGCATGACGAAAATCAAGCCATGAACAAGCCCTACAAATCCAGCGCAGCGTCCAGCGGCCTGGTCTATTCCACCGACAGCGGCCGCACCTGCCCCACCTGCCGCCAGGCCCAGGCCGACTGCCGCTGCAAGGCGCTGGCCGCCTCGGCGGCCCTGGCCCAGGGCGACGGCATCGCCCGCGTCACGCGCGAAAAGCAGGGCCGCGGCGGCAAGACCGTCACGGTGGTGCGCGGCCTGCCGCTGCAGGCCGAAGCCCTGGCCGCCCTGGGCAAGCGGCTGCGCAACGCCTGCGGTGCTGGCGGCACGGTCAAAGACGGCGTGCTGGAAGTGCAGGGCGACCACGCCGAGCGCGTCATGGCGCTGCTGCTGGCCGAAGGCCACAAGGCCAAGCGCGCAGGCGGGTAAGGCCGCCGGGCCGCTCAGTCGGCCGACGGCTGGGTCGCGATGCGCCGCAGGTCGTCCACCATGGGCACCAGCGCCAGCGTGGCCAGCAATATGGCCAGCGGCACCGTCGACACATAGCCCAGCAGCTTGAATCCGTAGGCGCCGGCAATGCCGCCGGTCAGAAAGCACAGCAGCAGCACCGCCAGCACCGTCATGCGTTCACGGTCGGCGCGCACCTCGGTTCGGGTTTCGGGGGCCGGGTCGCGGTTCCAGTAAAGCAGCTTGCCGATCTCGATGCCCAGGTCGGTCACCGTGCCGGTCAGGTGGGTGGTGCGGATCACGCCGTGCGACAGCTTGGTCATCACCGCGTTCTGCAGGCCCATGATGAAACACAGCAGCAGCACGGTGAAGGGCACCAGCAGGCCTTCGTAAAGTGCCAGCTGCGAGCCCATCAAACCGAAGACCAGGATCAGCGCGGCTTCCAGCAGCAGCGGCAGTGCGTATTCGCTGGCCAGCGCCTGGCGCCGCGCGAAGTTGACCATCACCGCGCAGCAGATGGCGCCCAGCAGGAAGGCGGTGACGCCGACCAAGCCGTCCACCACCAAGGCCAACTGGCCCAGCACCAGGTTGTCGGCCACCGCCGAGACCATGCCGGTGACGTGCGAGGTGTACTGCCGCACCGCCAGAAAGCCACCCGCGTTGATGGCCCCGGCCACGAAGGCCAGCACCCAGCCCAGCTGCTTGTTGGCCGCCACGGTGCGGCGGTGGCCGGTCAGGAAGCGGGCGTAGGCGATGGGCATGGCGGCACTGTAGCCCCCGCTCACGGCGCCGCGCGGGCCTTCGGCTCCCACAGCTTGACGTAGGCCCGCGACGGCGCCAACACGTTCTGCGCCAGATCGGCATACGCAGCCGCGCTTCGGACCGGGGCGGCGGGGTCGCCGAAGGCCGTGTAGCCCAGGCCCATGCGGCCGCCTTTCGGGTGCAGGCCGATGAAGTCCAGGATGGTCGGCAGCATGTCGAAGTGCGCGACCTGTTCCCGGTTGGGTGTCGGGGCCGATTTCGAGAAAAAGCCGTTGTAGATGGTGTGCCGGGACACTTGATCCAGCTGTTCGGCCAGCGTATTGGGCGGCGAGATGTGGTCACCCACGACAACGACGTTGGTGTCGGCGTCCATGCCCGAACTGCGGATGAACTCCACCAGATCGGCGACCATGTCGACGGTGCAGGCCACCACTTCATCCAGCTTGGCGGCGCCGCGTTCCTTGCAGCCAGCCGACACAAAACCCGAGGGCCAATGCGTGTCCACCGTCAGCAGGGTCAGGTTGAAAGGCTGGCCCGCAGCATGCAATTCGCGCAGCCTGCGTTTGGCGTTGATGAACAAATCGTCGTCGTGCAGCCCCCAGCCGCTGATTTGCGATGCGGGCGTGCCCGCACGGACCCATTCGTTGCGGCCGTAGACCTCGTCGTAGTGGTGGCCGAGCAGAAACTTGCCTTTGCCTGAGAACGACAGCGCCGCGCCGCCCATGAAGACGTTCTTGTAGCCCTGCGCGTGCAGGATGTCGCCGAGGCAAACCGCGCCGGGCAGAAAGTCTGCAATCTGTTCGCCCTGGTCGTGCGCTTCCAGAAAGCCCACCGGCGCCAGCGGTATGCCGCATTGGGTGGACACCACCGCCGCGATCGTCCAGCCCGTTCCGGGCAGTTGTTCGTAGCTGCCGAAGGACACCGGCTTCAGCGCGTCCAGGCCGGCCAGCAAATTGCGCCCGAAGAGGTCTTCGCGCCGGTAGGCCACTTCCAGGCTTTCCACGTAAACCAGCACCAGGTTCTTGCGTTGGCCAGGAACCAGCTTCACGCTGGCGGGCGGCACGTAGTGGTCGGCGAAGTAGTCGACATTGCCGAACGGCGTCAGGAACTGCACGGCCGACGTCATGGTGGCAAAGGTCGTCAAGCAGCCGGCGATGACGACGAGCGGCAAGGTCAGCCCCAGGCGGGCGATGATGCGGTGCCGCGCAGCAGGCGCCGGCCCGGCCAGCCCCAACGATGGGGCGACCCGGTGCAGTACCCAAAACAGCAACAGCGCCACCAACAGCGGCACCCCGCAGGCCAGCGCCAGGAAGTCGGCGGCGATGTGCGGTGCGATCGACGACGACCCACCCAGAAAGCGCCAGTGGAAGACGATCTGGCCCATCGTGACCTCGCCGAAGGTGGCGTGCATCCACAGGCTCAGCGCCACCAGCGCACAGGCCAGCCACATCAGCAAAAGCCGGCCGAATTGCCCGATGCGACTGGGCCGGACTGGCGCGGGATGGAGGGGTTCGGGGTTCATGGCGTCGGCGTGTGCCGAGTGTGACCGCTCGCGCGGGGCCTTCATCGGCAGCCGGCCGGCAGGTAGCGGAGGCTGACGGTGGTGGCGCGCGTGCCACCGCAGGTCCAGTCCACTTGTTTGGACACCGGGTTGTAGGCGGCGCCCAGCACGATGACTTTCGCTTCAAGCTCGCCGCGGCCTGCTGCGGCGCCATTCGGCGACGCGAACACGATGGTGATGGCGCCGCGCGGGCCCGATCCGACCCAGGCCGTCGAGCGCAACTGGGTCAGCGTGGGGAAAGGCAGCGCAATCGCCGCGCTGTCGGGCAGCCGGGCATGGGCGCTGGCAAACTCTTCAACCACGACCTTGGCCGGTGCCGCAGCGCGGATGACCAATTCGACCGACTCACGCAATTTGTAGTCGCGGTAGGCGGGCCAGGCCACTGAAAGTCCGAAGCCGACCACCGTCAGGACGATGGCCGCTTCCACAAAAGTGAAGCCAGCAGCGTAGCGGGTCATGTGGGGTTCCATGAATGACGCGCGGCCGCATGCCTTGCAGGCTGGGAAATGGGCCGCGTACCCCGTGCTTATCGGCCGCGTGGCCCCTTTTTTGAGTCGCTTCGGGGCTCAGCTTGCGCGCTTGCTGCGCGGCTTCACGGCCGGCTTGGGTTGCGTCAGCGTGGCGTACAGCGCCACGAATTCCAGCGTCACCTTGTGCTTGGGGTCGAGTTCAACCATGGGCTTGGCCTGCTCGTGCGATTCCTTGATCTTTACGCTGGCGCTGAGGTAGGGCTGCAGCACCGGCAGGCCTTCGTCGACCAGTTCCTGCACCGTGCGCTGCGGCAGGCTGGCGCGTGGCTGGAACTGGTTGACGACGATGCCTTCCACCGCCAGGTCGGGGTTGTGGTCGGCCTGGATTTCCTTGACGCTTTCCAGCAGGCCGTAGAGCGCGCGGCGCGAAAAGTCGTCGCAGTCGAAAGGAATCAAGCAGCCCTGCGCGGCGATCAAGGCTGAGCGCGTGTAGAAGTTCAGCGCCGGCGGCGTGTCGATCCAGATGTCGTCGAAATCGTCGGCCAGGGCTTCCAGCGCTTCACGCAGCTTGTAGATCTTGTAGCGGCTTTCCAGCTTGCTGTGCAGTTCGTCCAGGGCCGGGCCGGCGGGCATCAGGCTGAGGTTCGGCCAGGGCGTGGGCACGATGAAATCGGCCGCGCTGCGCGCCCGGATGGTGAACTTCAGTGTGCTCTCGAAAAAGCCCGCCGCGCCGGCGGCTTCGGCGTGTTCGTCGTCGGCCGTGGCGCCCAGCAGGTAGCGGCTGGTGTTGCCCTGTGGGTCCAGGTCGATGACCAGGGTACGCCGCCCGGCGCGGGCGCCCACGGCGGCCAGGTTACAGGTGATGGTGGACTTGCCCACGCCGCCCTTCTGGTTGAAAACTACGCGCCGCATGGGGCCTCCTGCTGGATGGTGAAGGTGCAATTGTGCAACGCAACATGACGCAGCCCTGAACGCGCTGCAACGACAATGGCGGCATGAACGACATGACCGAAGAAACTGCTGCCGACGAGCCCATCCACGAACCCCGCCTGTGGTGCGACAACGGCTGGACGGCGCGGGTGATCAAGAACAACGACGACGACGGCTGGGCGGTGGAGATGATCCGCGCCGGCGAACCCGAGCCCGCGCTGACCGGCCCGTGGACCATGGGTCGCGACAAGAAGAACCCCAAGCCGCTGGACACGAATGCCTTCAACACCCTGGTGAAAACGGCCCACGAGGTGGTGCGCCGGCATGAACAGGCCCAGCACGCGCTGCTGCACAAGGAAACGTCGGTGCAGACCGAGAACGGCCGCGTGCAGGTGACGCTGGACATCACCCCCGACGAAGACGACCCCTACGCCACGCTGGCGGCTTTCGACGCCGACGGTGGCGAGCTGGCCAAAGTGCGCGTGGGCGCTAACTTCCGCTTCAGCAGCGCCAACCTTGAAGCCTGGATCGCCAACGACTATCGCCGGCCGGGCTGATCAGCCGGAAGTGGCGGGTTGGGGCGCTGCGGGCGCTGCCGACCCTTCCAACTCGCGCGCCGTCAGCCACAGCCGGGTGTCGAATTCCAGCTGGTGGTAGTCGCCTTCCATGTGCGTGCACAGCGCGTAGAAAGCCTTGTCGTGCTCGCGCTCTTTCAGGTGCGCCAGTTCGTGCACGACGATCATGCGCAGGAAGGCGGCCGGCGCGTCCTTGAACAGGCTGGCGACGCGCAATTCGCGCTTGGCCTTCAAGTTGCCGCCTTGCACGCGGGACACAGCCGTGTGCGTGCCCAGCGCGTTTTTCACGATGTGCAGCTGGTTGTCGAAGGCCACCTTGGCCAGTGGCGGCGCGCTCTTCAGGTGGCGAGCCTTGATCTCGGCCACGTAGGCAATCAGCGCCTTGTCGCTGCGCACGCCGTGGGCTTCGGGGTAGCGCTGCGCCACGCTGGCGCCCAGGCGGCCGTCGCGGACCAGGCTTTGCACCTGCGCCAGCAGCGCCGGCGGGTAGCCCTGCAGGTATTTCAGCGGCGCGGTCACGCTCGGCTCGCGGCGGTTTTGCCGGGCATGCGGCCCCACACCAGCAGCAGGTTGTTGGCCGGCAGGGCCACGCGTTCACGCAATTGCAGGCCCACGGCTTGCGCCTGCGCGGCCACGTCGGCCAAGCGGCGCAGGCCCCAGGCGGGGTCGCGCGCCTGCAGGTCGGCGTCGAAGGCGGCATTGCCCGGTGAGGTCGCCACGTCGTCTTCCAGGTAAGGGCCGTAGGTGATGAGCAAGCCGCCGGGCGACAAATGGCGCGCGGCACCCTGCATCAAGGCCACGGCGCAAGCCCAGGGTGCGATGTGGACCATGTTGGCGCAGTAGATGGCGTCGACTTCGGTCGGTATGCCGGGCCACAGCGGTGACAGCGGGGTCAACACATCCAGCGTCAGCGCGGGCCGCACGCGGGGCTGGCCTTCGCACCACGCGGCGATGGACGCGAAGCCGCGAACGTCGCAGTCGGTGGGTTGCCACTGCCAGCCCGGCAGACCGGCGCTGCAAAAGGCGGCGTGCTGGCCGGTGCCGCTGGCCACTTCCAGCAACAGGCCTTGTGCGGGCAAGACGCGCTGGAGTTCGGCCAGGATGGGCGCGCTATTGCGTTCAGCGGGCGCGCTGTGGCGGCGGGCGTCGGCGTTGGCGTCAGCGGCCATGGCTCAGCCCATACGCAGCAAACGCGCCGATTCTTCCAGCCGCGCGTCTTCAATCTCGCGCAGCACGCCGCTCAGGTCCACCGCGCCGGGCTTGCGCTCGTAGCGGCCGGTCAGTGGCGTGTCGGGGTGCAGCATGCCGGCGGCGTACAGGTCCCACATCTCGGGGCCGTATTGCGTGGCCAGCAGTTCGGGTGCGTTGCGGCCGAAGAAGTGGCGCAGGTTGTCGACGTCGCGCATCAGCATGCGCGGCGCGTGGTTGTTGCCGGCGGCGTCCACGGCCTGCGGCAGGTCGATGATGACCGGGCCGTCGGCCGCCAGCAGGATGTTGAATTCCGACAAGTCGCCGTGCACGACGCCCGCGCACAGCATGCGCACCACTTCGCGCAGCAGCGTGGCGTGGTGAGCGCGGGCTTCGTCAGCCGTGAAGGGCAGGTCGTTCAGGCGCGGCGCGGCTTCACCGTTGGCGTCGGCCACCAGTTCCATCAACAACACGCCTTCGAAGAAGTTGTAGGGCTGTGGCACGCGCACGCCGGCACCGGCCAGGCGGTACAGGGCGTCCACCTCGGCGCTTTGCCAGGCGGCTTCTTGCTGCTGGCGGCCGTACTTGGTGCCCTTGGCCATGGCGCGTGCCTGGCGGCTGTTCTTCACCTTGCGGTTCTCGGTGTAGTCCACGGCCTGGCGAAAGCTGCGGTTGTTGGCTTCCTTGTAAATCTTGGCGGCGCGCACCTCGTCACCGCAACGCACGACGAAGACCTCGGCCTCTTTGCCGCTCTTCAACTGGCGCAGCACGGCGTCGATCAGACCTTCATCCAGCAGGGTTTGCAGTCGGGCGGGGGCTTTCATGCGCGCATTGTCTGCTGCGGGGGCTCAACGCAGCAGGTACGCGGGTTGCGGCGCGGGCTGGGCACCATTCAGCCCCATGGCCATCAGCGCCAGCCAGGCCAGCAGGTAGACCACCACGGCCGCATTCAACAGGCGGCGGGCACGGGCGGCAGGCCAGTCCGCCGGCGTCAGCCCCAACAGCGGCAGGAACTGCTGCGCGTGCAGGCCCAGGAAGTGCGCCGGCCGCAGGTCGCCCGCCGCGTGCCAGCCGGTGATGGGCAGGCCGCTGCCGGCAGGTGCCTGCAGGCCGCCCAGCACCGCCCCGGCACCGGCGCCCGGCGCCAGCGTCAACCACAGGCCGCGCAGCACGGCCATGCGCCAGGCCGGGTTCAGGTCGCGGCGGCCGTGGCGGCTGATCTGCACCGCCAGCACACCCTGGGTGGTGCACAAGAGCAGCGCGCCCACAGGGCGATTGAGGAGCAGGGCGGTTTGAGGCATTGCGGGCTGGAGTCCACGCTCATCGGCACCCCCGAGTTCGACACCAAGTTCCATTTTTCACCGATTTCTCGAGCGTGCAGTCAATCGAATCAATGCCTTAGAGCAGTCGAGTCAAGAATACGTAGTGG
>JAYVBO010000283.1:0-8507 GCA_043750435.1 Betaproteobacteria bacterium
TGCGGGAAGTACTTCACCACGCAGTCGATGGGATTCGGCGCCGCCTGACCCAGGCCGCAGATGGACGCGTCGCGCATCACCTGCGACAGGTCGGCCAGCAGGTCCACGTCCCACTTCGGCTGCGCGATCAGCACCGACGCCTTGGCCGTGCCATTGCGGCAGGGCGTGCACTGGCCGCACGATTCATGCTCGAAGAAGCGCAGGGTGTTGCGGGCCGCACCGGCGGCGGTGTCGTGGTCGGACAGCACCACCACCGCGGCCGATCCGATGAAGCAGCCGTAGGGCTGCAGGGTGTCGAAGTCCAGCGGGATGTCGTTCATGCTGGCCGGCAAAATGCCGCCCGACGCGCCGCCCGGCAGGTAGCCGTAGAAGGAGTGACCGGGCAGCATGCCGCCGCAGTGTTCGTCGATCAGCGCCTGGATGGTGATGCCGGCATGCGCCAGTTTCACGCCCGGCTTGGCCACGCGGCCCGACACCGAGAAAGCCCGCAAGCCGGTACGGCCGTTGACGCCGTGCGAGGCGAACCACTCGCCGCCTTTTTCCAGCAGTTCGCGCATCCAGTACAGGGTCTCGAAGTTGTGCGCCAGCGTCGGCCGGCCGAAGAGGCCGACCTGCGCCACGTAGGGCGGGCGCAAACGCGGCATGCCGCGCTTGCCCTCGATGGATTCGATCATCGCGGACTCTTCGCCGCAGATGTAGGCGCCCGCGCCGCGGCGCAGATGGATGGGCGGCAGGTGGCCCGTGGGCCGTTCGCGCTGCAAGTCGGCGATGGCCTGTTCCAGGATAGCGCGGCAGCCGTGGTATTCGTCGCGCAGGTAGATGTAGATGCCGGCGATGCCCACCGCCCAGGCGGCGATCAGCATGCCTTCCAGGAAACGGTGGGGGTCGCGTTCCAGCAGCGCGCGGTCCTTGAAGGTGCCGGGCTCGCCTTCGTCGATGTTCACGGCCAACAGGCGCGGGCCGTGCTCGGCCCGCACGATGCGCCACTTGCGGCCGGTCGGAAAACCCGCGCCGCCCAGGCCGCGCAAGCCCGAAGCTTCCAGCGCGCGGATCACCGATTCGGCGTCGCGGGTGCCGTCCACGCAGGCTTGCGCCGCGCAGTAGCCACCGGCCGCACGGTAAGCGGCATAGTCGATCACGGCAGGTCCGTTGTCGGTCGCGTGTTTCGTCACACCTTTGCTGACCGCCTCAGCCACCGTCTCGATGCGCGCCGGCGCCACCGGGTTCTGTCCCACCACTACGGCCGGCGCCTGCTCGCAACGGCCGACGCAGGGCGCTGCGATCACGCGCACTTCACGCCCCAGCAGCGCAGGCAATTTGGCCAGCAAGTCTTGCGCACCCGCCATCTCGCAAGACAAACCGTCGCACACGCGCACGGTCAGCGGCGCGGGTGCGGCTTCGCCCTCTTTCACCACGTCGAAGTGGTGATAGAAAGTCGCCACCTCGTAGACCTCGGTCTGCGCCAGCTTCATCTCTTGCGCCAGGGCTGCCAGGTGCGCGGCCGACAGATGACCGTAGGCGTCCTGGATCTTGTGCAGGTGCTCGATCAGCAGGTCGGGCTGTCGCGACTCAGCGCCCAGCAAGTCCTGCACTTGCAGCAATGCTTGCGGGTCCACGCGGCGGCCCTTGGGCGCCTGGCGCTTGCGCTGGCGCAGTTCGTCCTGCACAGCGATGGGAATGATGGGGTGCTTCATCGGGTTCTCGGGGGACGGGTGCAGGGGACAGGAACAGGCGAACTTATTTCGCAGCGGGTGCCTGTGCGGCCACCTGGGCTTCCAGTTCAGCCAGGCGCTTGCGCAGCGCGCGGTCGTCGTTGAAGCGAGCAGTCTCATCGCGGATCACGGCCACCACGGCGCTGACCTTGTGGGCGTCGTCGAAGAGCATGGCCACGGTGAAGGCGATGGACATCGCGCTGCCGTCCTTGTGCGTGGCCGGCACGCGCAGCATGTCGTTGCCGTACTTGGTGGTGCCGGTTTCCATCGACCGGTGATAGCCGTCCCAGTGCCGCTTGCGCAGCCGCTCGGGCGTGATCAGGTCGAGGCTGCGGCCCAGCGCTTCGGCCTCGGAGTAGCCGAACATGCGCACGGCACCCGGGTTCCACAGCGTGATGGCGCCGCTGGCATCGGACGCGATGATGGCGTCACCCACGGCAGCAACCAGCTGCTGGCAATCAACGGTTGAAATCATGGTGGCAGCCCTTCGAAAGTTTCATTGCGTCAAGAAAAACGGCGCCTGTTGGCGCCGCTTCCCAGGGGCAGCGCCGGCCGTCAGACGGCCTTGGCGTCGTGCATTTCCTTGATCTGACTGTCGTTGTAGCCCAGCTCACGCAGCACTTCGTCGGTGTGCTCGCCCAGCAGCGGTGAAGCCGTGACTTCGGGCTTGGTGTCCGAGAACTTGATCGGGCTGCCCACCGTGAAGTAGCTGCCGCGCACCTTGTGCGGCACTTCGACGATGGAACCGCTGGCGCGCAGCGACTTGTCATGCAGCAGTTCCTTCATCGACAGCACCGGCGCACAAGGGATGTCGAACTTGCGGAAGATGTCCACCGCTTCGAACTTGGTCTTGTCGGCGATGAAGGCTTCGATGGTGGCGAAGATGTCCATGATGTGCGGTTGGCGGCCGGCCGGCGTGTTGTAGGCCGGGTCGTCCTTCCATTCCGGCTTGTTCAGCGCGTCGCAGATGGGGCCCCAGGCATGGCCCTGGACGGTGAAGTAGATGTAGGCGTTGGGGTCGGTTTCCCAGCCCTTGCACTTCAGGATCCAGCCTGGCTGGCCGCCACCGCCGGCGTTGGCACCGCGCGGCACCACGCCGTCGGCGAAGGCTTCCATTTCATGCGGGTACTGGGGGTACTCTTCCAGGTAGCCGATCTTGTCCAGGCGCAGCTGGTCGCGCATCTTGACGCGGCACAGGTTCAGCACGGCGTCCTGCATGGCCACAGCCACCTTCTGTCCCTTGCCGGTCTTCTGGCGGCCGATGTAGGCCGTCAGGATGCCGATGGCCAGGTGCATGCCGGTGTTGCTGTCGCCCAGGGCGGCCGACGAGATGGTCGGGCCTGAGTTCTCGCCCTTCCAGTAGCCAGTCGTTGAAGCGGCGCCGCCAGCGCATTGCGCCACGTTCTCGTAGACCTTCAGGTCTTCGTAGTGGTGGCCGTCGCTGAAGCCCTTCACCGAGGCCAGGATCATGGCCGGGTTCAGGCTCTGGATGTGTTCCCAGGTGAAGCCCATGCGGTCCAGCGCGCCGGGGCCGAAGTTCTCGACCATCACGTCGCTTTCCTTGATCATCTTCTCGAGCACCGCCTTGCCTTCGGGCTTCTTGGTGTCCAGCGTCAGGCTGCGCTTGTTGCTGTTCAGCATGGTGAAGTACAGCGCGTCGGCGCCGGGGATGTCGCGCAACTGGCTGCGCGTCACATCGCCCGAACCGGGGCGCTCGACTTTGATCACGTCAGCGCCGAACCAGGCCAGCATCTGGGTACAGGCCGGGCCGGCTTGCACGTGCGTGAAGTCGATGATCTTGATGCCTGCGAGGGGTTTGTTGCTCATGGTGTGTGCTCCTGGTGGTGCTGGAAAATGGCGGCTTGAAAACAGCGGCGGTATTACTTCTTGCCGGCGGACGGATTCAGGCTGGTGATGCGCCCGCTCTCGGTGCCGGCGGTTTCGTCGATAACGGCATTGATCAGCGTGGGCTTGCCGCTGGCGATGGCTTCGTTCAGTGCCGCGCTCAGTTCTGCGGGCGTGTGGGCCACGACGCCCACGCCACCGAAGGCCTGCATCATCATTTCGTAACGCGCGTTCTTGACGAAGACCGTCGGCGCCACGTCGGTGCCGCCGCTCTGGTTGACGTCAATGCCGCGGTAGATGCCGTTGTTGTTGAAGACCACCACGCAGATCGGCAGGTTGTAGCGGCAGATGGTTTCGACTTCCATGCCGCTGAAGCCGAAGGCGCTGTCGCCTTCGATGGCAATGACCTGCTCGCCGGTGACCACCGCAGCCGCCACCGCGTAGCCCATGCCGATGCCCATGATGCCCCACGTGCCCACGTCCAGGCGCTTGCGCGGCTTGTACATGTCCACGATGCTGCGGGCGAAGTCCAGGGTGTTGGCGCCTTCGTTGACAACGATGGCATCGGGGTTGGCCTTGACGATCTCGCGGATGGCGTTCAGCGCGCTGTGGAAGTTCATCGGCGACGGATTCAACGCCAGCGTGGCAGCCATCTTCGTCTGATTCTTGTCCTTGCGGTCAACGATGCCGCCGACCCAGTCGGCCGGCGCCTTGACCCAGTTGTCGCCCATGCCGTCCAGCAGGGCCTGCACGCAAGAACCGATGTCGCCGATCAGCGGGGCTTCAATGGCCACGTTGCTGTCGATCTCGGTCGGTGCGATGTCGATCTGGATGAAGCGCTTATTTGCGTGGTCACCGCCCTTGTCAGCGCCCCAGGTCTTGCCCTTGCCGTGCGACAGCAGCCAGTTCAGGCGTGCGCCGACCAGCAGCACCACGTCGGCTTCGGCCAGCACATAAGACCGCGCGGCCGAGGCCGATTGCGCATGGGTGTCGGGCAGCAGACCTTTGGCCATGGACATCGGCAGGTAGGGGATGCCGGTCCTTTCGACCAGCGCGCGCACCGCGTCGTCGGCTTGGGCGTAGGCCGCGCCCTTGCCCAGCAGAATCAGTGGGCGCTTGGCGCTTTTCAGCAGGTCCAGCGCACGGGCCACGGATTCGGGCGCGGGCAGCTGACGCGGCGCCGCGTCGACGACCTTGATCAGCGACTTCTTGCCGGCGTCGGCCGGCATGGTCTGCGAGAACAGCTTGGCCGGCAGGTCGAGGTAGACACCGCCCGGGCGGCCCGACACGGCCGAGCGGATGGCCCGCGCGATGCCCACGCCGATGTCGGCAGCGTGCAGCACGCGGAAGGCCGCCTTGCACAGCGGCTTGGCGATGGCCAGTTGGTCCATCTCTTCGTAGTCGCCCTGCTGCAGGTCGACGATCTCGCGCTCGGAAGAGCCGCTGATCAGGATCATCGGGAAGCAGTTGACGGTGGCGTTCGACAGTGCGGTCAGGCCGTTCAGGAAGCCCGGCGCCGACACGGTCAGGCAAATGCCCGGTTTTTGCGTCAGAAAGCCGGCGGCAGCAGCGGCATTGCCGGCGTGCTGCTCGTGGCGGAAGGAGATCACGCGGATACCTTCGGCCTGCGCCTTGCGCGTGAGGTCGGTGATGGGGATGCCGGGCAGACCAAAGATGGTGTCGATGCCGTTCAGCTTCAGCGCGTCGATGACCAGGTGGAATCCGTCGGTCATTTCGGGGGCTTGGGTTTCGGTCGTCATGGTGGTGTCTCTCCGGCTATGGAAATTCTGGGCACTGCGGCCCTGTCTCGCTGACGGTCAGCGCTGGGTCTGAAGCCCCTTCGGTCAGAGGCAGAACTATCGTTGCGTGGGGTGGTTTTGTCCGTTGACCGGGGTCAACTTTCGAAAAACTAGAATGCGGGGTTAACACTGTCCGCATCGACCCTGTGATTCCGCTTTCCAGTCACCCCGAACAAAACGTCATCCGCGTCGAGCTGCAGCAGAACGAGGTGCTCAAGGGCATGCCCGAAAGCGACCGCGCCGAGCTGGAGTCGCACCTGGTCATCGTCGAGGGCAACAAGGGCGACTTCCTGCTGCACCAGGGCGTGCGCGAGATGGAGCAGTACTTCATCTTGAGCGGCGTGCTCAAGCGGGTGGTGTCCAACGCCGAAGGCAAGGAGATGATCCTGCGCTTCGCGGCCGAAGGCGACATGGAAACCAGCTACGCCGCCTGGCGCATGGGCACGCCCACACCCTACGGCATCGTCTGCGTGACCAAGGTGCGCGTGGCCCGTCTGGCGCTGCCACAGTGGGTGGAATTCCTGGAACGGCACAAGCCGACCAAGGAACTCTTCGAAGCCACCGTGATGCGCCTGATGACCGAGGTGATGGGCCACACCATCACCCTGCACCTGCTGGACGCGCCGGGCCGCGTGCACCGTTTTCTGCGCAAGCGGCCCGATCTAGTCGACCGCATACCGCAGAAGCAGCTGGCGTCCTACCTGAACCTGTCAGCCGAGACCCTGAGCCGCCTGCGCAAGCGCGGCGTGATCTGAGGTTCAGGCCGACAGCGACATGTGCTTCTTGCGCATCGGGCGCAACACGAACCAGGCCATCAGCGCCGCGGTGGCATTCATGATGCTGGCCACGATGAACACCGCATGCCAGCTGCCGGTGGACGCCGCCAGCACGCTGGACAGCGGCACCAGCAGCGAAGCCGTGCCTTTGGCCGTGTACAGCAGGCCGGCGTTGGCCGCTGCGTACTTGGTGCCGAAGGTGTCGGCGCAGGTGGACGGGAACAGGCTGTAGATCTCACCCCAGGCGAAGAACACCAGGCCGGTGAGGATCACGAAAGCCACCGGGTTCTGACCGTAGGTGTAGAGCGCCAGGATGCCGACCGCTTCCAGTGCGAAGGCGATGAACATGGTCGGCTCACGGCCAATCTGGTCTGAGACCCAGCCGAAGAAGGGCCGAGTCAGGCCGTTCAGCACGCGGTCGATCGCCAGCGCGAAGGTCAGCGCCGGCAGCATCAGGCCCATGATGTTGACGGGCACGTCGCCGATCTTGAAGTCCTTGGCGATGGGGCCGAGCTGGGCCGTGGCCATCAGGCCGCCGGCGGCCACCATCACGAACATCAGGTACATGACCCAGAACACCGGCTTGCGCACGACTTCACCGGGGCTGTATTCGCGCTGGCTTTGCTGCACTTTGATGGTCGAGATGGCCATCTTGCTGGCCGCCGGCGCGCGCGTCAGGAACCACGACAACAGGAACACCACCAGGCCCTGGCCGATGCCGAAGTAGAAGAACGCCGCCTCGTAGCCGCTGGACTTGATGTAGGCCGAGATCGGGATGATGGTCAGCGCCGAACCGGCGCCGAAACCGGCCGCCGTGAGACCCGCCGCCAAGCCGCGACGATCCGGGAACCACTTCAGCGCATTGCCCACGCAGGTGCCGTAAACCGCACCGGCGCCGACACCACCGACCGCAGCCGAGATGTAGAGCATCGTCAAGGTGTCGGCATAGGAATTCATCACCCAACCCAGGCCGCACAAGATGCCGCCGACCATCACCACCGGGCGCGGGCCGAAACGGTCCACCAAATAGCCTTCGATGGGCACCAGCCAGGTCTCGGTCAAGACGAAGATCGTGAAGGCGACTTGAATGGCGGCGCGGCTCCAGCCGTGCTTGTCGGATATCGGGTTGACGAACAGCGTCCAGCCGTACTGCAAGTTGGCAATCATCGCCATGCAGACGATGCCCATGATCAATTGCATCCAGCGGTACGAAGGCGCCTGAGTGGCAGCGCCGGGTACGCCCATGTTGTCTGCCGCAGCAGCCAGGGGTCGGTTCATTCGGGTCTCCAGATTTGTCTTGGCAAGCGCTCCGCGGGCCTGCGTCGCGCGCGGGCCTGCAAAGCCGGTGTTGGTATCGAATGCGGCGCTTGAGCAGATGGGTCGCGCGCCGGTAAACGCTGGAGGTCCGCACACGCCATGCCGACACTTTTCGGTCCTGCGCCACAGCCTCCACCCCTCAGCGCCGTCGCACTTTGGGAGTGAAGGCACTGTCTGCCTTTTGGGCGGGGAAACTCTTGACCCGGGTCAACGACTCGGGTAAGCCCTCATGAGGGGAAATGCATAAGGCGAAGCGTCACTTGCCGGAGACTTTGCACCCATGAGCAAGCTGCCACGGGCCGCTGAGGTCTTGACGATGCGGGGCAAGTCTGGATCGGGCAGGCGCTCTGCGAAACCTAGGGCGGCTCAAACCAGTTGCGCCACGCCGGTTCGTGCGCCTCGTTCAGCCCGGCGATCATGATGGGCGCGCGAAAACGCGCGTGGCACCGGCAACATCCACGCCTGCTTCGACGCCTGACACTTCACGAATTGAAAGCAAAGTAATGAATTACGAATTCCCGCTGCCGGAACTGCCGGCCGTGATGCACGGCACGCGTCTCGAGCGCCGCCGCATTCGCCCGAATGACGGCCGCACGATCAACCCTGACGGCACCAGCGATTTGCGCAGCGCCAAGGCGGGCCAGTCATGAAGGTCTGCATCGTCGGCGCCGGCGCGATCGGCGGCTGGATAGGCACCCGGCTGGCTACGGCCGGCGTCGAAGTCAGCGCCATCGCACGCGGTGCCACCAAGGCAGCGCTGCAGGAACACGGCTGGCGTCTGCAAACGGCCGACGGCCTGACGCAGGCGCCGGTGGCCGCTGTCAGCGAGCACGCGCAAGACCTCGGGGTACACGACCTGGTGGTGATCGCCGTCAAGGGCCCGGCGCTGGCCGCCGTGGCCGCCAGCCTGCAACCCTTGCTGGGCGCGCAGACGGTCGTGCTGCCGGCGATGAACGGTGTGCCGTGGTGGTTCTGCCGTGGGCTGCCCGGGTTTGAAGCGCCGCTGCTCAGCGTCGACGCCGGCGGTGTCATCGATCGCGCCATCCCCTTCGAACAGG
>JAYVBO010000284.1:0-8495 GCA_043750435.1 Betaproteobacteria bacterium
TGATGACGACCCGCGCGCCCAGCGCCGCCAATTCGTGGGCCACGCAGCGCCCGATGCCACTGCCGCCGCCGGTCACCCAGATGGTTTGCCCGGCAAACAGGCCAGGGTGGAAGACGCTGCGGTAGCGCGGTGCTTCAGTCATGGGCGGGGGGCGGCGGGCGCGGGATCGATGCGGTGTCGAATTAGGCTGCAGGGTAACGTTAACGTCAACCGGATGACGGCTAGGTGAATACGCGGATGCCCGCGGCAGGCGCGGTCGATACGATGCCGCTCAATTTCCACCGTCAACCTACACCCAAGGATTTCCATGGACCTGCAAGCTTGCACCGAGACCCTGCGCGCCAAGATGGCCACCGCCAGCGGCCTGAACGCCACGCTGAAGTTCGACTGCGGCGCCGACGGCGTGGTCTTCCTGGACGGCAAGAGCGTGCCTGGCACCGTCAGCAACGACAACCAGGACGCCGACTGCACGGTGGGCATCACGCTAGAAAACCTGGGCGCGCTGCTGACCGGCGAACTGGAGCCGACCACCGGCTTCATGATGGGCAAGTTCAAGGTCAGCGGCGACATGAGCGTGGCGATGAAGCTGCAGCGTTTCGTCTGAACATGCTGGCGCCGCAAGTCCGCCGCAGGCAGGCTTCCGCCGCACGGGACGCGGCCCAGGAGGCGGTGGACTCGCACCGCGACGAAGACACCGGCGCACTCTTCGGCATCACCGAGCTGTGCAGCGAATTCGGCATCACGCTGCGCACCATCCGCTTCTACGAAGACAAGGATCTGCTCAAGCCCCGGCGCATCAACGGCATGCGCATCTACACGCGGCGCGACCGCGCGCGGCTGGCTTTGATCTTGCGCAGCAAGGCCATAGGCGCCAGTCTGGACGAGATCAAGCACTACCTGGACTTGTACGGCGCGCACGGCGAAGGCCGGGTGCAGCAACTGAAGTTCGTGCTCGACCGCACCGACCAGTCCATCACCGAACTGGAAGTGAAGCGGGCGCACATCGAGGCCTCGCTGGCCGAGTTGCGTGTCATCAATGCCGCCGTGCGCAAGCAACTGCAGCTGAAGTGAGCGCAGCGGCCCACCCCCACTGTCGCTCTGAAGGAGCCCGTCATGAGTGAAGCGTTCATCTACGACCATGTGCGCACCCCGCGCGGCAAGGGCAAGAAAGACGGCGGCCTGCACCAGGCTTCGCCGGTGTGGCTGTTGAGTGCCTTGCTGCGCGCGATGCAGCAGCGCAATGACCTGAATACCGCTCTGGTGGACGACCTGGTGCTGGGCTGCGTCACGCCGGTGGGCGAGCAGGGCGCCGACATCGCGCGCACCGCGGTGCTGGACGCTGACTGGGCGCAAACCGTGGCCGGCGTGACGCAGAGCCGCTTCTGCGCCAGCGGGCTGGAAAGCGTCAACCTGGCCGCCGCGAAAGTGGCCAGCGGCTTTGAAGACCTGGTGGTGGGTGGCGGCGTAGAAAGCATGAGCCGCTGGGCCATGGGCAGCGACGGCGGCGCGTGGTTCATGGACCCGCGCATCAACCAGAAGCTGGGATTCGTGCCGCAGGGTGTGGGCGCCGATTTGATCGCCACGTTGGAAGGCTGGGGCCGCGCCGATGTCGATGGCTACGCCTTGAATTCGCACCGCAAAGCCGCCGCCGCGCGGGCCGAAGACCGCTTTGCGCGCAGCCTGGTGCCGGTGCACGACATTGCCGGTTTGCTGATGCTGGACCGCGACGAAACCATACGCGAAGGCGCCACGCTGGAAGCGCTGGCGAAGCTGGAACCCAGCTTCGCGGCCATGGGCGCGATGGGCTTCGACGCCACCGCGCTGCGCAAGTACACGACGGTGGAACGCATCCACCACCTGCACCACGCGGGCAACAGCAGCGGCATCGTCGACGGTGCGGCGCTGATGCTGGTCGGTTCAAAGGCCGGCGGCGGCAAGGCGGGCCTGAAGCCGCGTGCGCGCATCCGTGCGGCGGCGGTCATCGGCAGCGAACCGACCATCATGCTGACCGGCCCCACGCCGGCTTGCCGCAAGGCACTGGCCAAGGCCGGCATGCAGGCCAGCGACATCGACCTGTGGGAGATCAACGAAGCCTTTGCCGTGGTGCCGATGAAGACCGCGCGCGACCTGGGTGTCAGCCTGGACCGCGTCAACGTCAACGGCGGCGCCATCGCCATGGGCCATCCGCTGGGCGCCACCGGTTGCATCATCCTGGGCACCTTGCTGGATGAGCTGGAGCGGCGCAATTTGAGCACCGGCTGCGCCACGCTGTGCGTGGGCGGCGGCATGGGCATCGCCACCATCATCGAAAGGGTTTGATCATGGCCAGCGCAATCAATCTGACCCTGGGCGACGACGGCATCCTCGTCGCCGCGATGGACCTGCCCGGACGCCCGATGAACGTGGTGGGCGACGAGCTGATGGCCGGCATCGCTGTCGCTGTCGAGCGGCTGGCCGAGCCGGCGGTGAAGGGCCTGATCCTGACCTCTGCCAAGGCCGATTTCTGCGCCGGCGGCGACCTGGACCGGATGTCGAAATGGACCACGCCGCAACAGCCTTTCGACGCCAGCATGGCGATGAAGAAAGTGCTGCGCCAGCTCGAACTTCAAGGCAAGCCAGTGGTGGCCGCCATCAACGGCCACGCGCTGGGCGGCGGGTTGGAACTGGCGCTGGCCTGCCACGCGCGCATCGCCATCAACCAGCCGCGCTTGAAGATCGGCCAGCCCGAAGTCAAGCTCGGCTTGCTGCCCGGTGGTGGCGGTACGGTGCGGCTGCCGCGTCTGGTCGGCATCCAGCAGGCGATGCAGATTTGCGGCGAAGGCGGCGACCTCAGTCCCGCCAAGGCGCTGGGCATGGGATTGTTGACAGCAGTCGCCCAGGACCGTGACGATTTGATGGCCCAGGCCAAGGCCTGGATCGCCGCCAACCCCAAGGCCAAGCAGCCCTGGGACCTGCCCAAGTTCAGGATGCCGGGTGGCGACTCGCGCTCACCGGCCATGGCGCAGCTGTTTGCCATCGCGCCGTCCATTGCGGCGGCCAAGAGCCAGGGCAACTACCCGGCGGTGCAGCACATCATGAGCAGTCTCTTCGAAGGCGGCCTGATGGACTTCGACAACGCCAGCGTGGTGGAAAGCCGCTACTTCGCGGCTTGTGCGATGTCGCAGGCCAGCCGCAACATGATCAGCACGCTGTGGTACCAGCTGAACGCGATCAAAAAGGGCGCTTCGCGACCCGCCGGCGTTGCGCCTTCGAAGGTGCAGCAGCTGGGCGTGTTGGGCGCCGGCATGATGGGTGCCGGCATCGCCTATGTGTCGGCCAAGGCCGGCATCCGCGTGGTGCTGCTGGACAGCACGCTGGAAGCCGCCGAGCGCGGCAAGGCCTACTCGCAGGGCCTGCTGGACAAGGCCGTGAAGCGCGGCCGCAGCACGGTCGAGAAGCGCGACGCATTGCTGGCCCGCATCACCCCCACGGCCGACTACGAGGTGCTGGCCGGTTGCGACCTGGTCATCGAAGCGGTGTTCGAAGACCGCGCGGTGAAGGCCGACGTCACGCGCCAGGCGCAAGCCGTGCTGGGGGCCGACGTGGTCTTCGCGTCCAACACCTCCACGCTGCCCATCAGCGGCCTGGCGCAGGCCAGCTTGAAGCCGGCCCATTTCATCGGCCTGCATTTCTTCAGCCCGGTAGACAAGATGCCGCTGGTGGAAATCATCGTCGGCAAAGCAACCAGCAACGAGACCCTGGCCAAGGGCTTCGACTACGTGTTGCAGATCGGCCAGACGCCCATCGTCGTCAACGACAGCCGGGGCTTCTTCACCAGCCGCGTCTTCGGCACCTACGTGATGGAAGGCATCGCGATGCTGAAAGAGGGCGTGCACCCGCGCAGCATCGAAGTGGCTGGCCTGCAGGCCGGCATGCCCATGCCGCCGCTGGCGCTGCAAGACGAGGTCAGCCTGAGCCTGGGCTTGCATGTGGCCGATCAGGCGAAGAAGGACCTGGCCGCTGAAGGGAAGGCCTACACCGAACACCCCGGCATGGGCGTGGTGCGGCAGCTGTGCGAGATCGGCCGCATCGGCAAGAAGGCCGGCAAAGGCTTCTACGACTGGTCGGCCGACGGCAAGCAGTTGTGGCCTGAACTGGCCACGATGTTCCCGGTGGCCGCGCAGCAACCCGAGCAGCGCGAACTGATAGACCGCCTGATGTTCGCGCAGGCCAACGAGGCCGCGCGCTGTGTTGAGGAAGGCGTGTTGCGCTCCACCGCCGACGGCAACATCGGCAGCATCTTCGGTTGGGGCTTTGCGCCCTTCCACGGCGGCGCGCTGCAATTCATCAACGCCATGGGTGCAGCGGCTTTCGTGGCGCGGGCGCGTGAGCTGGCGGCCGCCCACGGCCCGCGCTTTGTGCCGGCGGCTGTGATGGTGCGCCAGGCCGAAACCGGCGGGCGCTTCGCCGACGCCTGAGTCGGGCACAGCCCGGGGCAGCCTTGCCTGTGAATCTGGTTTTGGACTAACATTGCGTTTATGTCCAGAACTGGATTTACCCCATGAGCGCTGTCCTGGCCCCGGCCGCCACGCCCGACATCAGCCCCGAACGCATGGCCGCCGCCGGCCTGCGTGCCTTCGCCCGCATCGCCGAGGCCTGGGGTTTGACGGTCGACGAGCAGCTCAAACTGTTGGGCGAGCCGCCACGCTCCACCTATTTCGCCTGGCGCAAGCAGCCCGAAAAGGCCGCCGTGTCGCGCGACACCCTGGAGCGGCTGTCCAACATCCTGGGCATCTACAAGAGCCTGCAGATCTTGCTGCCCGACGCGGCGGCCGCTGACGCCTGGGTGCGCCAGCCCAACAGCGCCACGCCTTTCGGCGGCGGCACGGCCCTGGACCGCATGCTGGCCGGCAATGTCAGCGACCTGAACCTGGTGCGGCGGTATTTGGACGGCGTGCGCGGCGGGGGCTGGTCCTGAGCGCTGCCGCGCTGATGGGCCCCAGCGGCGAACTGGCCGTGCGCCGCGTCCGCTGGCAGCAGGCCTGCCGCATCGTGCCCACGCGCTACCCGGCCATCAGCCTCTTCGACCGCGTGGCCGACGCCGACGACTTCGACGCGCTCTATGCACTGGAAGCGATGAGCAACGAGCGCCTGCGCGACGAGCTCGGCCAGATCGAGCGGGTGCCACGCGAACACCGCGTCTATGGCGTGGGCAGCGGCCCCGTCATGGCCGCCTTCACGCATGTGAATGTGCTGGGCAGCCGCTTTGCCGACGGCAGCCGGGGCGTGTTCTACGCGGCGCACGAGCGCGCCACCGCCGTGGCCGAGACCTGCCACCACCACGCGGCTTTTCTGGCCGCCACGCAGCAGCGCGCCCAGCACCTGCCGATGCGCCTGTACCAGGTGGCCATCGACGCCCGCCTGCACGACTTGCGACCCGCCGGCGCCGTGCCCGCGGCGGTGTACGACCCGGCCGACTACAGCGCCAGCCGTGCCCTGGGCGCGCAACTGCAAGCGGCCGGGTCGGCGGGTGTGGTCTACCGCAGCGTGCGCCATGCCCAGGGTAGCTGCGTGGGCCTGTTCAGGCCGCTGGGTGCCAGCCGTTGTGTACACACGGCCTATCTGCTCTACGCCTGGGACGGTGAACGCTTCACCGACATCTACGAGAAGGCGGCATGAAAGCGGTGCTACTGGCGCGCGGTGACCGCTACGAACGCCTGGACGCGCTGCGTGGCGCGGCCATAGTCTGGATGGCCGCGTTCCACTTCTGCTTCGACCTGAACTACTTCCGCCTGCTGACACCGCTGCAGGCCTTCACCCGCGACCCCTTCTGGACCACCCAGCGCGCCTGCATCGTCACGCTCTTCGTCTTCTGCGCCGGCCTGTCGCAGGCGGTGGCGCTGCAGGCCGGCCAGGGCTGGCCGCGCTTCTGGAAGCGCTGGTCGCAGGTGGCGGCTTGTGCCGCACTGGTTAGCGCAGGCTCGGCGCTGATGTTCCCGCACAGCTACATCTACTTCGGCGTGCTGCACGGGCTGGCCGCGATGCTGGTGCTGACACGGCTGGCCGCGCCGCTGCGCGCCTGGCTGTGGTTGCTGGGTGCGCTGTGCCTGGCGCTGCCGTTCTGGGTGCAACACCCGGTCTTCGACACCCGCTACACCGACTGGGTGGGCCTGGTCACCCGCAAGCCCGTGGCCGAAGACTATGTGCCGGTGCTGCCCTGGCTGGGCGTGATGCTGTGGGGCTTGGCGGCGGGGCAGGAGTTGCTGCGCCGGCGCCGCGCTGCGCTGACCGGCGGTCTGCCGGGGGTGTTGCAGCCGCTGGCGGCGCTGGGCCGCTGGGCGCTCAGTTTTTACATGCTGCACCAGTTGGTCTTGCTGGGCGGGCTGACAGCGGGGCGCGCGCTGGGCTGGTGGTAAGCCCAGGCCGGGGGCCGCAGGCTACGATCCGGCGATGAGCACCAAAGTTTTGTTCGGCTTCCATGCCGTCACTGTCCGGCTGAAGACGGCCCCGGACTCCATCACCGACATCCACGTCGACGCCACGCGGCGCGACGCGCGCATGCGGCAGTTTGTCGAACGCGCGAATGAGGCCAACGCCAAAGTGGTGGACAGCGACGGCGAGCGCCTGAACGCGCTGGCCGGCAACAGCCGCCACCAGGGCGTGGTGGCCCGCGTCACGCCGCTGCCCATGCGGCATTCGGTCGACGATGTGCTGGACGACGTGAAGGGCCCGCCGCTGGTGCTGGTGCTGGACGGCGTGACGGACCCGCACAACCTGGGCGCCTGTTTGCGCGTGGCCGATGGCGCGGGTGTGCACGCCGTGGTGGCGCCCAAAGATCATGCGGTGGGTCTGAATGCCACCGTGGCCAAGGTGGCCAGCGGCGCTGCCGAGACCGTGCCCTACTTGATGGTGACCAACCTGGCGCGTGCGTTGGCCGACCTGAAGGACCGCGACATCCGCGTCATCGGCCTGTGCGACACGGCCGAAAAAACCATCTTCGACGTCGACCTGACCGGCCATGTGGCCCTGGTCATGGGCGCCGAAGGCTCGGGCATGCGGCAGTTGACGCGCAAGCACTGCGACGAGTTGGTCAGCATCCCGATGTCCGGCGCGGTGGAAAGCCTGAACGTCTCGGTGGCGGCCGGCATCTGCCTGTTTGAAGCGGTGCGCCAGCGGCGCGGCTGACGGTCAAGGACACCCACATGGGCAGCGCCATCGTTTTTCGCGGCGAGCGCATCGCCCCTGAGGTTTTCGAAGACCAGATAGCCCGCGCAGCAGCCGTGCTGCAGGGTGCCGGCATTGCGCCTGGGGACGTGGTGGCGCTGATGATGCGCAACCGCCCCGACACGTTGGCCCTGATGCTGGCGGTGCGCCGCCTGGGTGCCCAGTGGTGCCCCGTCAACTGGCACTTCAAGACCGACGAGGTGGCCTACATCCTGGGCGACAGCGGGGCCAAGGCCTTCGTGATTGACGGCGACTTGCTGGCGACGATGCCGACCTTGTCGTGGGCGGGTGTGCAGACCTGGGTCGTACCGCAAACCGCTGCGCCAGCAGTCGCCGGTGCCACGGCCGCGCTGCCCTCGTGGACGGCAGCCTGCGAGTCCGCCTCGCCCTCGCAAACCCCAGCGCAGGCCCCGCGCGGCGCCATGTTCTACACCTCGGGCACCACCGGCCGGCCCAAAGGCATACGCCGTGCGCCGGCCACGCCCGAACAGGCCGCGCGCGGCCTGGCGGTGCTGCGCCATGTGCTGGGTTTCGAAGCGGGCATGAAGGCGCTTGTCAGTGCGCCCACGTACCACTCGGCGCCGAATTCCTTCGCCATCGGCGCAGCCCAGGAAGGCGCAGAGTTGTTCATTGAAGAACGCTTCGACGCCGAAAGCACGCTGCAGCTCATCGCCGAGCACGGCCTGACCCATGCCTACCTGGTGCCGACCATGTATGTGCGTTTGCTTCGCCTGCCGGCTGAGTTCCGCAGCCGCTACGACTTGAGTTCGATGCGCTTCGTCTCGTCCACCGGCTCACCCTGCCCGCCCGATGTGAAGCGGGCCATGATCGCCTGGTGGGGCCCGGTGATCTACGAGGCCTATGGCAGCAGCGAACTGGGCTATATGACGCGGCTGTCCAGCGCCGAAGCGCTGCGCAAACCGGGTTCGGCCGGCATGCCGCTGGCGGGTGTGCAACTGGCCATCCTGGACGATGACGGACAGGCGCTGCCGCAAGGCCAGGCCGGCAGCATCTATGTGCACCAGCCGGCCTACGCCGACTTCAGCTACATCGGCAACGACGCGGCGCGCCAGCGCATGGAACGAAACGGGCTGAAGACGCTGGGCGATGTGGGCTATCTCGACGAAGACGGCTTTCTGTTCATCGTCGACCGGGCGGCTGACATGGTGATTTCGGGCGGCGTGAACATCTACCCGGCCGAAATTGAAGCGGTGCTGCTGGGTATGCCGGGCGTGGCCGATTGCGCAGTTTTTGGCGTCCCCGACGCCGAGTTCGGCGAGTCGCTGCTGGCC
>JAYVBO010000285.1:0-1536 GCA_043750435.1 Betaproteobacteria bacterium
CGCAGGTTGGCGCGCAGCCGGCCGGCGTCGAAGAGGGGCAGGCGGATGGCCGGGCCGGCGCCGTACTGTTCGCTGCCGGCGTTGATCAGCTTGTCCAGCCCGATGCTGGCCAGGCCGGCGAAGGCTGTCAGGTTGATGTTCGGGTAGAAGGCCGCCCGGGCGCTGGACACGTCACTGCTGGCGGCTTCAACGCGCCAGCGCGCGGCGGTGATGTCGGCGCGGCGGCCCAGCAAGTCGGCCGGCAAGGAGGTCGGCAGGGCCAGCGCGGCGGCCGGCAAGCGGGTGCTGCCCGGCGCCACCACCAGCGTGTCCAGGGCCTGCGGCGGCTGGGCCGTCAGCGCGGCCAGGGCGTGGCGGGTCAGCGTGATCTGTTCGTCCAGCTGGCTGATTTGCAGGCGCGCTTCCGGCAAGGCGCCTTCGCCCTGGCGCAGTTCCACCGTGGTGTCCAAACCGGCCTGTACGCGCTGCCGGATCAGGCCCAGCATCTCGTCACGCTGCGCCAGCGCGCGCTGGGCAATGGCGCGCTGTTCGAACAGCCGCGCCAATTGCCCGTAGCTGCGCGCCACGTTGCTGGCCAGCACATTGCGCGCGGCCTGCACTTCGGCCTGCGCGGCGCGGCCGGCACCCAGGGCAGCGGCCAACGCGGCGCGGTTGCGACCGAAGAAGTCGAATTCCCAGCCCACGCCGACTTGCGTGTTGGCCAAGGTGCGGATGGAGCCGCCCAGCGGCGGCGGGTAGATGCTGTTGCCGCTGAAGTGCTGGCGCGTCAGGTCGGCCGAGGCGTTGACCTGCAAACCTTCGTTGGCCTGCACCACGGCGGCCAGCGCCTGGGCGCGTGCCACGCGCGTTTGCGCGCCGCGCAGGCTGGGGTTGCCGGCCAATGCGCGTTCGACCAGTTCGGTCAGCTGGGTGTCACCGTAAGCACGCCACCAGTCGGCCGCCACCGGCGTCGGGCCCGGCGCCGAGGCGCTGCTGGCCGCTGCCGGAGCGGCCAGGCCCACGTCAGCCGGCGCCAGCATCGAAGCACCCGACGCGATGCCCGCGCTGCTGGCGCAGCCGGTCAGCATCAGCACCGCGCTGGAGGCCAGCGCCAGCGCCAGAACCGCGAAGGTGGGCAGACTGGTGCAGGGAGATATTTGTTGTGGCTTCATTTGCTCAGGCAAGTAAAGAGACGCAAGAACAGGACTCGACGACCGGGCGTTCAGTTGCGGACCCCGGCTCAGGCCGGCGGGTTCAAATCGGCGGCCCGCAGCCCGTCGCCGGTGTCCACGATGCGCTGCAGATAGCCCTGCAGGGCCTGCCATTCGGTCTTCGAAAAACCGGCCAGATGGGCATTCAGCACCTCGGCCAGAACGGCCGGCACTTGGGTGATGGCGGCTTCGCCCTGGGGCGTCAGTTCCACCTGCACCACGCGCCGGTCGTCGCTGGAACGCACGCGCTTGCAGAGCTGCTTTTTCTCAAGTCTGTCGAGCAGGCGGGTCATGGCACCGGCGTCGTTGAACATGCGCCGCGCCAATTCGGCCACTGGCAGCGGCC
>JAYVBO010000286.1:0-3659 GCA_043750435.1 Betaproteobacteria bacterium
CTGCTCTTGATGTCCAGGCAGCCGGCCAGCACCTGCGGGTTGTTGGCCACGATGCCCACCGTGCGGCCGGCCATGCGCGCCATGCCGATGACGATGTTCTTGGCGTAGTCGGGCTGCAGTTCGAAGAAGTCGCCGTCGTCCACCACCTTCAGGATCAGTTCCTTGATGTCGTAGGGCTGGTTGGCGTTGGCGGGCACCAGGGTGTCCAGGCTCATGTCCAGGCGTTCGGCCGGGTCGCCCCCATTCAGTCCATGCCGCACCGGCACGCCGTCGCGGTTGTTCAGCGGCAGGTAGTTGTAGAAGCGGCGCAGCATCAACAGCGCTTCCACGTCGTTGTCGAAAGCCAGGTCGGCCACGCCGCTCTTGCTGGTGTGGGTGCCAGCACCGCCCAGTTCTTCGGCGGTCACCTCCTCATGGGTCACGGTCTTCACCACCTCGGGGCCGGTGACGAACATGTAGGAACTGTCTTTGACCATGAAGATGAAATCGGTCATGGCCGGCGAATACACGGCGCCACCTGCGCAGGGGCCCATGATCAGACTGATCTGCGGCACCACGCCGCTGGCCATCACATTGCGCTGGAAAACTTCGGCATAACCGCCGAGCGAGGCCACGCCTTCCTGGATGCGCGCGCCGCCGCTGTCGTTCAGGCCGATGACGGGCGCACCCACCTTCATGGCCTGGTCCATCACCTTGCAGATCTTCTCGGCGTGGGCCTCGGACAGTGCGCCGCCGAAGACGGTGAAGTCCTGGCTGAAGACGAAGACCAGGCGGCCGTTGATCATGCCGTAGCCCGTGACCACGCCGTCGCCCGGGATCTTGGTGTCGGGCATGCCGAAGTCGGCGCAGCGGTGCTCGACGAACATGTCCCACTCTTCAAACGTGCCTTCGTCCAGCAGCAGTTCAAGGCGTTCGCGGGCTGTCAATTTACCCTTGGCGTGTTGCGCGGCAATGCGCTTCACGCCGCCGCCCAGACGCGCGGCGGCGCGCTTGCTTTCGAGTTGTTCGATGATGTCGTGCATGGCGTTCTTTCGTCGTTCGGCGTTCAATTCGATGGGGCTGGCAGGTCCAGCAAGCGGCGCGCGGCTACGGAAGCAGCCAGGCGGCCGGCGCGCACGTCGGCGATGACTTGCGGCAAGGCGGCGCGCACCTCGGCACGCTGGTGAAACTGCTGGTGCAAGCCGCGTGCGATGCGTTCCCACATCCAGGCTTCGTCCTGCGCGTGGCGGCGCGCAGCCAGGCGGCCGCTGCGGTCTTGTGCTTCGCGGAAGGCGGTCACGGCCAGCCAGAAGTCGGCCAGGCCGCTGCCCTTCAGCGCACTGAGTTGCAGCACCTGCGCGGCGCTGTGGGCGTGGGGGCCGAACCAGCGCAGCGCGCTGCTGATTTGCGCACGCGCCCGCGTGGCGGCGGCTTCGTCCAGGTCGGCCTTGTTGATGACCACCAGGTCGGCGATTTCCATCACGCCTTTCTTGATGGCCTGCAGGTCGTCGCCGGCATTGGGCAATTGCAGCAGCACGAACATGTCGGTCATGCCAGCAACCGCCGTTTCGCTCTGGCCCACGCCCACGGTTTCGATGATGACGACATCGAAGCCGGCCGCTTCGCAGACCAGCAGGGCCTCACGCGTTTTCTCGGCCACGCCGCCCAAGTTGCCGCTGGCCGGACTGGGGCGGATGTAGGCGCGCTCGTCCATGCTGAGGCGCTCCATGCGCGTCTTGTCGCCCAGGATGCTGCCGCCGCTGACGCTGCTGCTCGGGTCTACCGCCAGCACCGCCACGCGGTGGCCGCCTTCGATGAGGAACAGGCCCAGCGCTTCGATGAAGGTGCTCTTGCCCACACCCGGCACGCCGCTGATGCCCAGACGGAAAGAGCGGCCCGTAGCAGGCAGCAAGGCGTTCAGCAAATCGTCGGCGCGCGCGCGGTGGTCGGCACGCGTGGACTCCAGCAAGGTGATGGCCTTGGCCACGGCACGGCGCTGCGCGGCGCCTGGCGGCCCCAGCACCTGCTGCATCAATACCGCGTCAGCCGTGTGCATGTTCAAGCCCAGTTCAGCCCGGGTCAGCCTGCGGTGGCCTGGGCCACCTTGATCTGCTCCAGCACGTCTTTGGCGCTGACCGGTATCGGCGTGCCCGGGCCGTAGATGCCCTTCACGCCGGCGTCGTACAGGAAGCCGTAGTCCTGCTGAGGAATGACGCCGCCGACGAAGACGATGATGTCGTCAGCGCCTTGCGCCTTCAGCGCCGCGATGATGGCCGGCACCAACGTCTTGTGCCCCGCCGCCAGCGTGCTGACGCCAACCGCGTGCACGTCGTTTTCTATCGCCTGGCGCGCACATTCTTCAGGCGTCTGGAAGAGCGGTCCGATGTCGACGTCGTAGCCCAGGTCGGCGAAAGCCGTGGCCACCACCTTGGCGCCGCGGTCGTGGCCGTCCTGGCCCAGTTTGGCGATCATCACGCGGGGCCGGCGACCGTGGTCGTCGCCGAAGGCCGCGATCTCGGCTTTCAGCTTGTCCCAGCCCTCGGCACTGTCGTAGGCAGCGGCATACACACCGGTCACCTTCTGGATGTCGGCGCGGTGGCGCCCGTAGACTTTTTCCAGCGCATCACTCACCTCGCCCACCGTTGCCCGCAGCCGCACGGCCGCAATGCTCAAGGCCAGCAGATTGCCCGCGTTTGGGTCCGCACTGGCCGCGCAGGCGGTCAGGGCGTCGAGCGCGCCTTGTACCGCCGTGTTGTCTCGCTGCGCCTTGATCTTTTCGAGCCTGGCGATCTGCCCCAGCCGCACCTTGACGTTGTCCACGTCGCGGATTTCGATGGGGTCTTCCTTCGCCAATCTGTACTTGTTGACACCGACGATCACGTCGCGTCCGCTGTCGATGCGGGCCTGCTTTTCGGCCGCACTGGCTTCGATCTTCAGCTTGGCCCAGCCGCTGTCCACGGCCCTGGTCATGCCGCCCTGCGCCTGCACTTCTTCGATGATGGCCCAGGCCTTGTCGGCCATCTCTTGGGTCAGCGTTTCCATCATGTAGCTGCCGGCCCAGGGGTCAACGACGCTGGTGATGTGGGTCTCTTCCTGAATGATCAACTGCGTGTTGCGCGCGATGCGGCTGCTGGTTTCCGTGGGCAGCGCAATGGCCTCGTCGAAGCTGTTGGTGTGCAGGCTTTGCGTGCCGCCGAAAACCGCCGCCATGGCTTCAACGGTGGTGCGCACCACGTTGTTGTACGGGTCTTGTTCGGTCAGGCTCCAGCCGCTGGTCTGGCAATGGGTGCGCAGCATCAGGCTCTTGGGGTTCTGTGCCTTGAAGCCGGTCATGATCCGTGTCCACAGCAGGCGCGCCGCGCGCATCTTGGCGATCTCGAGATAGAAGTTCATCCCGATCGCCCAGAAGAAACTCAGGCGCCCGGCGAAGGCATCCACGTCCAGGCCTTTGGCAATGGCCGTCTTCACATATTCAGCGCCGTCCGCCAGGGTGAAGGCCAGTTCCAGCGCCTGGTTGGCGCCGGCTTCCTGCATGTGATAGCCGCTGATGCTGATCGCATTAAACTTCGGCATGTGGTTCGCCGTGTACTCGATGATGTCGGCCACGATGCGCATGCTGGGCTCGGGCGGGTAGATGTAGGTGTTGCGGACCATGAACTCCTTGAGGATGTCGTTCTGGA
>JAYVBO010000287.1:0-8472 GCA_043750435.1 Betaproteobacteria bacterium
CAGTGCCGCAACACGGTGTTCTTCGACAACGACGTCTGCTTGTCGTGTGGTGCTGTGCTCGGCTTCGTGGCTGCCGACCTGCAGATGCGCGCCTTTGCGCCGCCGGCGGGCCAGCCGGGTGAGCCCGGTGAAGGGCCGTGGCCCGGCATCGGCGGTGGCCCGGCGCTGCGGCCTTGTGGCAACCGGCACAGTGCTGCGCACTGCAACTGGATGCTCGACGATGGCGACACGCCTGGGCAAACGCTGTGTTGCAGCTGCAGGCTGACGCAGGTGCTGCCGTCGCTGGACAACCCCCGCAACGGCCTGCGCTGGCAGCGCATCGAGCAGGCCAAGCGCCGCTTGGTCTTCACGCTCCTGAGCCTCGGCTTGGCACCTGAGCCCAAGCAGGGCCCTGACGACCCGCTGGGCCTTGCGTACCGGCTGCTGGACGCGGAGCCGGGCGCGCCAGAGATCCGGACCGGCCACGAGAACGGCGTCATCGTGATCAACGTCGCCGAAGCCGACGACGACCACCGCGAGGCGCAGCGCGTGCGCCTGGGCGAGCCGCAGCGCACGCTGCTGGGCCACCTGCGCCACGAGACGGCGCACTACCTGCAGTACCGCTGGATCGCTGGCACCGCGGCCATGCCCGGTTGCCGTGAGCATTTCGGCGACGAGATAGCAGACTATGCACAGGCGCTGGCGCACCACTACGCCAAAGGCCCGCCGGCCGACTGGTCGCAGCACTTCATCAGCCCTTACGCCAGCGCACACCCCTGGGAGGACTGGGCCGAAACCTGCGCGCATTACCTGCTGGTGGTGGACGCCGTGCAGACGGCTGCGTCGTGGGGCTTGCAGTTGTCCGGACACCTCTCGGCAACGCCGCACGACACCGACCTCAAGGCCCCATCCGATGTGCAGCACCTGGTGCTGGAACAGTGGCTGCCGGGGGCGCAGTTTCTCAATGCCATGAACCGCAGCCTGGGTCTGCTGGACAGCTACCCCTTCCAGATGCCGGCTGCCGTGCTGGACAAGCTGGCGACTGTGCAGCAGTTGCTGCGCGGCGCAGCCGGGTTGCGGCAGCGGCCCCTTCAGCGGCAGGTGCCATGACGCGCCCGCGCCGGGGCTTGATGCAGGCCGCGCTGCCTGTGCTGACCGCGCTGAGCCTGGGCGGTTGTGCGCTGAACCGTTTGAACACCGGGCGCGAGCTGGCTCAGCAGGCGCGGCCTTTCTCTGCCCGGCCTGCAGCGGCTGTGCGCAGCGTGCTGGTGGTGGGCGACAGCACCGCCGTCGGCACGGGCGCGACTCTGCCCGAGCGTTCGCTGCCCGGTCTGATCGCGGCCGCCCACCTCAACTGGCGCATCGACAACCTGGCGGTCAACGGCGCCCGGTTCATCGACGTGGTCAAGCAACTCGAAGGTGCCACCGGCCGACACGATCTGGTGCTCATCCTGGCGGGCGGCAACGACGTGATACGCCTGACTGGCGAGGCCTCGTTGCAGGGCCAGATCGAGCAGGCTGTGGCACTGGCCAGCCGCCAGGCCGACACCGTGGTCGTGATGCCCTGCGGCGATGTCGGTCACGCGCCTTTTTTCTTTGCACCCTGGTCCTGGCTGATGAGCAGCCGTTCGAAGCGGCTCCACGCGCAGGTGGCCGATGTGGCCACCCGCACCGGCAGCCGCTACGTTCGGCTGCTGAAGCCCCGCGCGACCGACCCCTTCGCGCTGGACCCCGTGAACATGAACGCCGCCGACGGCCTGCACCCCAGTGACCTGGGCTACCGCCAGTGGTATGCGGAACTGCAAGGGCAAGGCGGCCTTGCACCTTGATGTCGAAGCGGTGCACCGGCGTAGAGGCGAAGGGGCACCGGCCCTGCTCAGGGCAGGTCGCGCGGCAGCACCAACTCGAGCAGCGTGCCGTCGCGACCATTTGATCGACCGATCAACGAGCCGCCGTGGGCGCGGGCCACGCGCTGGGCGGCGTCCAGCCCCGGTGCTGCAGGCGAGGGCGTCATGCCGGGCGCTGCGGTCGTGGCATGCAGCAGCGCCGCCCGGGCCGCTGTGCCCAGCGGCTGCGGCAGCTTCAGGCCCAGGGTCACGGTGTGGCGGGACTGGCCGTCCAGTTCCACCTGCAGCGCCTGGCCGTGGCCGTGGGTCCGCATCAGCCGCAACAGGTGGTCGACAGCGCAGGCCAGCATCGGGGCATCGAAGACGGCAGCGCCGTCGCCTTGCACCACGAAAAGCAGCTCGGGTTGTCCAGGCTGGGGTGGCAACAGTTGCAGGCGCTGGCGGACGAGTGCGGCCAGGTCGCCCGGCGCGCGGTTCGGTGTCTCACCAATCGCCGGTACCGCGGCCAGGTTGACCAGGTGATCGACCTGCCGGTTGAGCATCAGCAGGGCCGCTTTCAGGCGGGCACCAGCCTCTTGCAGGGCCGGTGCCTCCTGGTGGCGGCTGACCAGTTCGGCGTTCAGCGTCAGCACCGCCAGAGGCGTGCGGATGTCGTGCGACAGTGCATCGACCATCAGAGCGTTCAGCCGCGTCACGCGTTGCAGTTCGGCCCTGCGCTGAACCAGCTGCTGGCGCTGGCGGTGCAGATCGAGAAACGCCAGTACCTTGCTGCGCAGCACCTGCGGGTGGACGGGTTTGTAGAGCCAATCCACCGCGCCGTGTTCGCAACCGCGCCAGCGGGGTGGACCGTCTGGCGCGAAGGCCGTGACGAAGATGATGGGGACCGGCGTGGTGCGCTGGCTGCTGCGCATCAGATCGACCAGCGCGCAGCCGTCCAGGCCCGGCATCTGCGCGTCCAAAAACACCAGTCCCACTTCGTGCGTCAGCAGCAGCTCAAGGGCCTGTTGGCCGTCTGTGGCGATCAGCACGTGCAGATCCTCGCAGTCCCCAATCGCCTGCAGGGCCAACAGGTTCTTCGCCTGGTCGTCCACCAACAGGATGTTCATTGGGGCCACGGTCATGTCATCTCCTCCATAAATCAAGATCGTGCAGTCGGCTGGCGATGCCATCCCATTTCAGCACGGCAACTGCACCGGCCGGATGGCAGACCGCCAGCGGTAACGTGCACTGCGTAGGACGCTTCTGACAGCAAGCGACGACAAACGCCCGCAAGCTCGTGGCGCACGAAGTCGATAATTTCAACCGATGGACCACCCCGACCCAGCGCCGTCCACGGGGCTCACGGCATCGCCTTTCCGATGACAGCCCAGGCCACGATGAGCCATTCCGCCGCGCCCATATCCGCCGAGATTTCCGGCGTCCTGGCCTGTTTCCTGGTTGAGGACAGCGCGGTCATCCGCGAAAACCTGGTGGCCGCCTTGGAAGAGATGGCACCGGTGCGCGTCGTCGGGTTCGCCGACAACCAGACATCGGCCATCGCCTGGCTGGCGGGCCGCCAGCCCTGCCAGCTGGTGATCATCGACATCTTCCTGAAGTCGGGAACGGGTCTGGAGGTGTTGCGCCAGGCGCGCATCCTGCGACCCTCGTGCCGCCTGGTCGTGCTCAGCAATTACGCCACGCCCGATATGCGAAAGCGCTGCACCGCCCTGAGCGCTGATCGCGTCTTCGACAAATCGAGCGAACTGGAAGAGTTGCTGGCGTACTGCAAAGAATTGGCTGCGCCGGGTTGACTGGCTTGTTGGAGCACGCAGATGGGCATTGACGACCCCGTAGCCGCCCGCCCTGCCGTGGAACCAGGGCTGCGGCCGATGGAAGGAAAACCGCCGGTCCTTGCGCGCTTCACGGCCCTGACCGATCGGCTGCGGCAGAGCGCGTTGGTCATCCCGGCCGCCGTGTTGGTGGCGGTGCTGATGCTGGTCATCAACGAGGTGGCGTATCACGGGGCGCAAAGCCGCCTGGGGCGGCTGGTCGAAATGGGGCGGGCGCGCATGCTGCTGCTGCAGACCCTGCAACTCACCAGCGAGGCCGAGTCGGGCGAGCGCGGCTACATGATGACCGGCGGCAAAGAGTACTTGTTGCCCTATCTGGAGGCGCGCGACCAGGTGCTGGCCAACCTGCACAGGCTGGAGCAGGCCTACACCCGCCTTGGCGACGGCGATGCGATGCGCCGTCGCCCCAGACTGAACGAACTGGTGAACGCCAAGCTGGCTGAAATGGACGAGGTCAAACGGCTGTTTGACAGCGGGAGGCTGGAACAGGCACTGGACCTGGTGCGCTCCGGCATCGGGCGGGAGTTGATGGCTGAATTGCGCGATGAATCGAACAGCCTGGTGACACATCAGAACGACCGTATCGGAACCGGGCTTTCAGAATTCGTCGACACGCTGCTGCTCAACCGCATCGGCATCATCGTGATCACTCTGCTGGGCCTGCTGATGCTGATGAAGTTCGCCCGCCTGAGCCGCCAACTCGACCGACAGCGCCTGGAGCGTCTGTCCGAGGTGGCGGCTGAACGCGATCGGCTGGAAGTCGAAGTCGCCCATCGCACCGCCGACTTGACCGAATTGGCATGCCATCTGCAAACCGCACGTGAAGATGAACGTGCGCACCTGGCCAGAGAATTGCACGACGAATTGGGCGCGCTGCTGACGTCAGCCAAGCTGGAAGTGGCGCGCATCAAGCCCAAGCTGCAGCAGGCTGTGCCCGACCTGCTGCCGCGCGTCACCCACTTGACCGAGTCGCTCAACAGTTGCATCGCGCTCAAGCGCCGGATCATCGAAGACCTGCGGCCTTCCACACTCGACAGCCTGGGCCTGCACGCTGCGCTGGAAATCCTGTGTGCTGATTTCAAGGACCGTTCGGGGGTTGAAGTGCGTGCTTCTCTGCAGCCCGTGGCACTGTCACCGACGGCGGAGCTCACGGTCTTTCGCCTGGTGCAGGAAGCGCTGACGAATGTGGCCAAGCATGCGGGTGCAAAGGAGGTCCGCGTGCAACTTCACGCCGTGGACGGGATGGCCGAAGTCCGTGTGGTCGACGACGGTCGCGGCTTCGACAGCGCCACCCTGCGCGGCGGGAGCCACGGCCTGATCGGCATGCGGTTTCGCGTCGAAGCTGGACGCGGGCAATTCGAGCTGAAGTCAGCCTTGGGGGCCGGCACGATGCTGCTGGCAAGGATTCCGATGGAACATGACCGTCGGTGCCAGCCAATTCAGTAAAACGCCTCACACACAGAATTTCGGACACCCCAGAAGTTCATGGTTGAAGCGGCGCGCGAGCCTCGCCGAAATAGAGCCAGGGGATGCCCTGATTCCACTGAGTCAGCTTCAGGCCAGGCCATGTCCCGGGGTGGTGCCAGCTGTGTTCGCTAACGCACAGACTGTGCGGCCAGAAGGCGGAATGGTCCGCGCACAGAAGGGGTGCCCATGCAATTCAACAATCCGGACGGCGGCGAATACAGTTCCCACGCTGGCTCACTGAAGATTCGTTCCTGCCAGGAATATCTCGCGGTGGTGATTGTCAACCGGCCTTGCGACAGCAATTTGAGCGCGCTCGAACATCGCCGGGACAGGGCTATCTCTGGCGGTCACCAATGGTTGATTTCCGAGGAGGCGCGACCACACGCATTTCTGGTGGGAGTAGCTGCCGTCACGGAGAAGCACCACTACAGGACTGGTGAGACACTGCGGTCGATGAAAAGGGAGCCCGCCCATGTTTGAGCGCAAACCAGTGAAGAAGGTGCAGCGGGTGGTCTGGCGGATGAGTACGTCGAACCCGGCCGGAGAGTTCGTTTCGACTGGCGGACGCCAGCCCAGCAGCCCTGACCCCGACGAAGTTCATGAGCGCGGGGTTCACGCATCGTCCCTGGACTTGTCAACAGGGTCTGAGGTTTTCGAGACCGACCTTGACACGCTGCCGGGTGATCTTGTCGATGAATTTCTCAAGGCGGGCCGATGAACGGCAAACGGATCACACTTATCGGTTCCGGAAGCGGTACTGACGCTGGCTGCGGCAGCGCACGGATAGTTGCACTGCGTACTGGCAGCCGCCAGTTCGCGGACCTCGCCTACAGTTGACCTTGACTGGCCAGGCTCGAGCATCCGAAGTCGGCTTCCTGGACCGACCTTGAATTCACACCCCCGGCCAGGAGCCTACGGTGGCGACAGGCAGCTTGCTGGCATCCCGAAGCAATCGCAGAGCGATCACCGAACGAGGCTCTGCAGAGGTAGGCACCCACAAGCAGGCGGCACCCAGGGCGATCGAGGCTCGGCGCGCGGCATGAGGCCGTCCGAGGCCACCAACTCGGTTGCCTTGCCTGCAAGCCTTTGGCCGGCAGCCCCAAAGGGCGCCGGATGGCGTCCCAGTCCACTGCGAGCGCCACCGCCCGGAACAGACCACGCCGTACCGCTTGGTGCAGCATCACGCTGCGACCTTCATCGCGCAAGCTGAGGCCGAGGCCGGAGCCGACTTGCCGCAAGCCGTCAAAGACGAGTTCGACGCCTTGCTCGAACGCGCCATCCTGGCCCACGGGGGTTGCTGCGCGCTGCGGCGCACAGGCCATGGGCCGAGACCCTTCGTGCGTGGTCGCACAGACCGCCCCGCCAAGTCATCTCAGAATTGCCGATCGGCTGCAGCTGTAGGGCCCCGCATCGCAGCCCCTGCACGCCCTGGAGATCAACATGAAGAAACTGTTCCGCCTTGCATGGGCCGCCGTTGGCATGGCCGCAAGCGCGCAGGCCGCCGCGCAAGTCACGTTCTACGAGCGTGAAGACTTCCGGGGCCAGTCCTACACGGCAGCCGGTGAGGTTGACAACCTGCGGCGCCAGGGCTTCAACGAACGGGCGGCTTCGGCCGTGGTGAAGGGCGACCGCTGGGACCGCTGGGAACTGTGCGAAGACCCGCGCTTTCGTGGCCGTTGCGTGGTGTTGCAGCCCGGCTCGTATGCATCGCTGTCCGCCATGGGTTTGAACGACCGGGTCATGTCGGTGCGCGCCGTGGATCCCCGCAACGCACCGGTACCGGTGCCCGCAGTCACCAGCCAGATCGACTTCTATGAGAACGAGGGCTTTCAGGGGCGTTCGTTCACGGCCGTGCAGGCGGTGAACGACTTCCGGCGCAATGGCTTCAACGATCGCAGCTCCTCGATCGTGGTCACCGGCGGGCGCTGGGAAGTCTGTTCGGACACGAACTTCGGTGGCCCGTGCACCGTGCTGCGACCAGGGCAATACCCTTCGCTGGGCGCGATGGGCCTGAACGACCGCATCTCGTCGGTGCGCGCTGCAGGCCGCAGCGACTTTGAAGAGCCCCCGCGACCGCTGCCGCCAACCGCCGTGCCGACGTCGGCCAGCCGCGTCGTCTTCTACGAAAACGAAGGCTTTCAGGGCCGCAGCTTGACGGCCGACGGCCCGCTCGACGATCTCCGGCGCAGCGGCTTCAACGACCGCGCCTCATCGGCCGTGGTGACAGGCGGGCGCTGGGAAGCCTGTCAGGACGCCCGCTACGGCGGCGACTGCGTCGTGCTGCGCCCGGGCCAGTACCCGTCGCTGGCCGCGATGGGCATGAACGACCGCATCTCATCCGTGCGCGCGGTGGAGCGTGGCGCCCCGGTCGACGACCGCCGCTATGCACCGCTGCCCCTGGTGTCGCGCGACTACGGCCGCCGTGAAGAAGAGCGGCTGTACCAGGCCAACATCGTCTCGGTGCGTGCGGTGGTGGAAGATTCGGGCGAGCGCTGCTGGGTGGAACCGCAGCAGGTGGTGCCCGAACGCAGCAGCAGCGCCAATGTGCCCGGCGCGCTGCTGGGGGCGGTCATCGGCGGCATCCTGGGCCACCAGGTGGGCGGCGGCACCGGCAAGGACGTGGCCACCGGAATCGGCGTGGTGGCGGGTGCGGCCATCGGCGGCAACACCGGCCGCGGCGACACCGGCCAGCAGGTGGTCACGAACCAGAACGTGCAGCGCTGCAGCCGCAACCCCAGCCAGGCGCGCCCCGCCTACTGGGACGTGACCTACAACTTCCGTGGGCAGGAATACCGGGTGCAGATGAACCAGGCGCCGGGCCGCACCGTCACGGTCAACGAACAGGGCGAACCGCGCGGCTGACCGGCGCGCGGCCTGGATCCAGCTTCGGGCCAGTTGACCTTGCAAGCCGCACCCGCGAAGTCGGCTCGACGATCAGTCGCCCAGCAATTCGCCGACCACCTTGAAGTCGTCCACGCGGTCGCAGACGGCTTTCACCGCCGCCAGCACCGGCACGCCCAGCAGCAGGCCCCAAAGGCCCCACAGCCAGCCGAAGGCGAGCACGCCGACGAACACCGCCACGGCGTTCATGTTTGCCCGAAAGGATGTGCAGGCCCATCGCGATGCCGGCGATCAGCAGCGCGCCGTCCAGGGTGCCGAACTGCACGAAGGCGACCAACGCGGAACCGGCGGTCAGCACCAGCGTGCCCAGACAGGGCACGAAGTTCAGCACACCAGCCACCACGCCCCACACCGCCGCGTGTTCCAGGCTCACGGCCGCGAAGGCCAGCCCGACACCGACGCCGAGCAGTGCGCTGGTGAACAACTGCATCAGCAGGTAGCGGTGGATC
>JAYVBO010000288.1:0-3658 GCA_043750435.1 Betaproteobacteria bacterium
GAGCAGACGGCAGCGCCGATGGCCGCGCCGGTTGCCGTGCCGACCGCCGCACCGATAGCCGTGCCCGCAGCCGTGCCGGCCCCCGCACCGGCGCAAGCCACCGCGGCGCAGGCCGATGTCGCCGACGCCTGGGATGCCATCACATGATTGAGCTCTTTGACGCCCAGCGGCTGCTGCCGCAACGCGACCGCAGCCTGCTGCTGGCGGGCGGGGTGCTGGGGGTGGGCGCCATCGGCCTGGCCGTGCACACCGTTTACCTGAAGCAACAGATCACCCACACCCAGGCCGAAGGCCGGGGCGCACAAAGCGAATTGAAACGGCTGAAGGCCGTGGCCCCGCCACCCGGGCCGGCCCTGCTGGCTGACCTGGAGCAGCAGGCGCTGCGGCTGGAAGCCGAACTGGCAGCCGCCGGCGCCGACGCCGACGCGGCCAGCCCGAAAGCATCGCAGTGGCTGGAGCGCCTGGACGCGCTGGCCAGCGCCGAGATCGGCCTCAGCCTGGTCGAAATCGACCGCAACGGCTCGGCCCGTGTCGAAGGCACGGCGCGCACACCGCAGGCCGTCAGCAGCTATGTCCAAGCCTGGGAACGCCAGCAGGAAATGGCCCCGATGCGGGCCCGCGCCATTGAGGTGCGACAAGACGAGAAGTCGGCGCCGTTGCTGCGTTTCCAGCTGCGCGCCAACCTGCCGGGGCCCCGTTCATGAATCCGCAACTTGTTCCGCTGGTGCGTTGGTGGGCTGAGCGCCACCTGCGCGAGCGTCTGCTCGTCGTGGCCTGCGGCACCGCCGGCCTGCTGGTGGCCGGCGACAGCCTGCTGACTGTGCCGCTGGACCGCCGCTTGAAACAAGAGCGCGCCCAACTGCAGACCCAGCACAGCCTGGTGGAGGCGGCCCGCAACGCAGCGGCCGTGGCCGACGCCACGCGCAGCCCGCACGAACTGGCCGCCCGCCTGCAAAAGCGCGTGCAAACCGCGCAGGCGGCAACCCAAGTCTTGCGGCAGCAGGCGGCCGATGCCGCCCGGCTGCCCGAAACGCTGCGCGCCATCACCGCCACGGTGGGATCGGCGCGCCTGCTGGCCCTGGACTTTGCGGGTGACGCCGCAGCGCCGCCCGGGGCCTCGGCCTCAGCGGCCTACCCACCGAATACTTTTTCAACACCGGCCTCCGGCGCCGTGGCCTCTGCCACTCCTCGTCTGTACCGGTTGCCCATCACGCTCAAGGTGAGCGGTACTTACGAGGAGCTGCACATGTTACTGACCCAGATCGAACGCCACGCTGAAGCTTTGCAATGGTCGACTTTGACCTTGGACAGCAGCGGCTGGCCGGCCGTCCAGCTCACGCTGAAAGCGCATGTGCTCAGCCCCGACCCACGCTGGGGGGCGGCGTCGTGAGCGCCGGCCGCACCCGCAGCCGCCACGCCGCCAAGGCCAGGCGCAGCCGTGTCGCCTTGCCCTGGCTCGTTGCCTGCGTCTACGCGCAGGCCTCGGCCGACCCGATGCGAGCGCTGATACCGCCGGTCTCCACGGGCAGCGCCGTTGCGGCGGCTGCACCGGTGCCCGGTCGTCCACCCGACCGCCGGGTCGCCACCCGACAGCGCAGCGGCCAGCGATGGCGGGCCTTGACGGGCGAGCACGGTTTGCCGCCCGACGGGCGACAACGAAGAACCCCACAGCACCTGCCGCCTTTGTGGCGACCCGGTCCGCACGACACGGCCCTGGTCAGCCATCTGGTCCTTAGCGGGTAAAGCCGCAAAGCCGCGGCGCCGCGCGGGGTTACAGCCCCGCTGGTCTGCGCACCTTTTGCCTTTTCGACACCGGCCTGCGGCGCCGTGGCCACGGCCACGCCATGCCCGTAGCGCTGGCCCAACACGCTCGAAGTGAGCGTATTTACGAGGAGCTGGACATGCACATGCACTTCACGCAGATCGAATGCCATGCCGACGCCAGACCAGGTTCCACACGAACCCTGGACCGCTGCGGCACGCTCGCGATGCCGCTCGCGATGCCGCTCACGATGAAAGCGCCTGTGCGCAGCCCCGACCCACGCTGGGGGGCGGCATCATGAGCGCCCGCCAGACCCGCCAGACCCGTCACAGCGGAAAAGCCTGGCGCGTCAGCGTCGCCTTGCCCTGGCTCGTTGCCTGCGTCTACGCGCAGGCCTGGGCCGACCCGATGCGACCGCTGATTCCACCGGCCACGACCGGCGGCGCCGCCGCGGCGGCGTTGGTGCCCGGCAGCCTACCCGACCGACAGGTGCGAGCCCGTGAAGGCGATGCGCCGCGCGAGCCCGACCGCCTGGTGGCCATCCGCCAAGACTCTGGCCAGCGATGGCAGGCCTTGATGGGTGAACGCTGGGTGCAGGTGGGTGATCGCGTCGACCGCTACACAGTCGGCGCCATCGATGCCAATTCCGTGCGCCTGGCCGACGGACCACAACGACGAACCTTGCACCTCTTGCCGCCCTTGTGGCGACCCGGTCCCGACGGTATTCCTCCAGTCAGCAGTCTCAACGCGCCCGGTGCTCGCACCGATGTGGCGCAGGCCGGCCCCGCCGCGCTGTCCCCTCACCGAGCCACAGGGCTCCCGACGCCATGAACCGTCAGCCGCCACCGTTTGTACGCCGCCTTGCAAGCGCTCTGTTCGGCGCGGCCACGCTAGTCATGGGTGGCTGCGCCTCCAGTCCGGCCTGGTTGAGCAACCCCCCGTTGATGCCCGAACTGAAGGCCGTGCTGCAACCCAGCCGGGGCGGCCCTGCCGCACCCGTTGCCGGGGCGGCAGCGGGCACCGAGACGTCTGCGGCGGTGGCTGTCGCAGCGGCCGTGGCGCCGACCGCACCCACCGCCAGCACCGCCGCCCGCGAAGACCCGGCCCTGGCCGCGCTGCCCGTCGGGCGGTCCGAGCGGCGTTTTTCGGTGGTGCTGAACGGCGCGACACCGGAAGTGCTGTTCATGGCCTTGCTGGCCGAAACGCCGCTGTCGGTGGCCGTCGACCCCGGCGTGAAAGGCCCGATCAGCATCGCCTTGAAAGACGTGACGCTGCGCGAGGCGCTGGACCTGCTGCGTGAACTGCATGGCCTGGAATACAAGGTCATCGGCCGCCACATCCTGGTGTCGCAGGCGCAAATGCAGACCCGCATCTTCACGGTCGACTACCCGTCCTTCAACCGCAGCGGCCGCAGCGAACTGCGCGTGCTGAGTGGCTCCATCACCGGCAGCGGCGGATCGAGTTCGCCCGGTTCGTCCGGCAGCGGCCCGGGTTCGCAGTCCGCCGCTGCCGGCGGTAGCGCTGGCGGCAGCAGCAGCATGGAGTCCAGCCGCATCAGCACCTCGCAACGCAACGACTTGTGGGCCGAAATCGAATCGACCATCAAATTGCTGGTCGGTGACAAAGACGGCCGCAGCGTTGTGGTGTCGCCGCAAACCGGCAACATCGTGCTGCGCGCGCTGCCGCGCGAAATCCGGGCGGTGAATGACTACCTGGAAGCCACGCGCATCTCGGTGCAGCGCCAGGTGATGCTGGAAGCCAAGGTGGTGGAAGTGCAGCTGCGCGACAGCGAGCGCACCGGCATCAACTGGTCGGCCTTCAAGCTGGGCCTGAGCACCCGCGCCTCAGGCGGCATGGTTTCGCCCGGCGGTTCGCTGTCGGCCACCGGCACCATCG
>JAYVBO010000289.1:0-3630 GCA_043750435.1 Betaproteobacteria bacterium
CTGGTCGAACTGAAGCGCGAAGGCTATGCGCGCGTCTTCATCGCCTTGCATGGCCGCCACGGCGAAGACGGCACGGTGCAAGGCGCGCTGGAATTGCTGGGCATCCCGTACACCGGCAGCGGCGTGATGGCCAGCGCCATCGCCATGGACAAGGTCATGACCAAGCGCGTGTGGCAGACCGAAGGGCTGCCCACGCCGCGCTGGCAGTGGCTGGCGCCCGACGCGCAGTCGCGCGAGGCCATCAACGCTGTGCCCGATGTGCTGGGTTTGCCGCTGATCGTGAAGCCGCCGCGCGAGGGTTCGTCCATCGGCATCAGCAAGGTGGTCGGGTATTCGCAGATGCAGGACGCGGTGACCCTGGCCGCGCAATACGACCCCGACGTGCTGTGTGAAGAATTCATCGCCGGTATCGAATTGACTTGTCCGGTGCTGGGCCAGGGCGCCAGCGCCAGGGCCCTGCCGGTGGTGCGCATCGACGCCCCCGACGGCCAGTACGACTTCCAGAACAAGTACTACACCGACGTCGTCAAATACGGCATCCCCAGCGGCTTGTCGGCCGTTGAAGAAGCCGAGGTCCAGCGCCTGACGCTGGCCGCCTACCGCACGCTGGGCTGCCGCGGCTGGGGCCGCGCCGACCTGATGCTGCGGGCGACTGACCGCAAGATCTTCCTGCTGGAAATGAACACCAGCCCGGGCATGACCAGCCATTCACTGGTGCCCATGTCGGCGCGCGCCGCCGGTCTCAGCTACGAGCAACTCTGCCTGCACTTGCTGCAGCAGGCCACGCTCGATTCGGCGCGCTGAAAGCACACCACCATGCCGCGCCGCGCCGCCCCCACCTACAGCACCCTGGCCACAGCCACGGTGATGCCGGCCGACATCCGCCTGATGAATGCGGTGGCCAGCGCGGTGTATGTGCTGGCGGCGGTGGGTGCGCTGATAGCCGGCGTGCTGTGGTTGATGCGCAGCCCGCTGTTCCCCATCCGCAGCATCCAGCTGGAAGGCGACCTGGCGCGCAACAGCGTGCCCACCATCCGCGCCAACGCCGGGCCCATGCTGGCCGGCAACTTCTACAGTGTCGACCTGCAAAAAGGCCGCGCTGCCTTCGAAGTCGTGCCCTGGGTGCGGCGCGCGGTGGTGCACCGCGTGTGGCCCGACCGTCTGGCCGTTCGTCTGGAAGAACACCGCGCCGAAGCGCTGTGGGAAGGCAGCGCCAGCCCGGCCGAGGCCTATGTCGGCGACAAGCTGGTCAACAGCTACGGCGAGGTCTTCGAGGCCAATTTGGGCGACGTCGAACAAGACGGCTTGCCCAGCTTCGCCGGCCCCGAAGGCAGCGCACGCCAGGTGCTGGCGCTCTACCGCCGGCTGCAGCCGGTGCTGGGCAAGCTGGACATGGCCATCGACAAGTTGCAACTGACCGGCCGTGGTTCCTGGCGGGCCGGGCTGGACAGCGGTGCACAGATCGAACTGGGCCGCGGCAGCGACGACGAAGTGCTGGCGCGCACCGAGCGCTTTGCCCGCACGCTGAGCCAAGTGACCGGCCGCTACGGCCAGCCGCTGGAATACGCCGACTTGCGCCAGGCGGGTGGCTATGCGCTGCGCCTGCGCGGCGTCAGCACAACGGCACCGGCCAACAAGACCAATTGAAGCGAATCAGGTAAATCAATATGAAGCCCCCAAGCTCACTTCGTTCGCGGCCCCCCGAGGGGGCGCTCCGTACCTTCGGAACGGCCGGGCGGTACTGAAATGGCCAAAGAATTCAAGGACATGGTGTTCGCACTGGACATCGGCACCGCCAAAGTGATGGTGGTGGCCGCCGAGGTCCTGCCCGATGGCAGCCTGCGCGTGGCCGGCCTGGGCGTGGCACCCACGCACGGCCTGAAGCGCGGCGTGGTGGTCAACATCGACGCCACCGTGCAGAGCATCCAGCAGGCCTTGAAAGAGGCCGAAATGATGGCCGCCTGCAAGATCACCAGCGTCTACACCGGCATCACCGGTAGCCACATCCGCGGGCAGAACAGCACCGGCATGGTCATCGTGCGCGACAACCGCGAGGTGACCACGGTGGACGTGGGACGCGTGGTTGAAACGGCCAAGGCCATCAATATCCCGAACGACCAGCGCTTGCTGTTGGTCGAGCCGCAGGAATTCGTCATCGACGGGCACGAGGTGAAAGAGCCCATCGGCATGAGCGGCAGCCGGCTGGAAGTGAAAGTCCACATCGTCACCGGCGCGCAGAGCGCGGCCGAGAACATCCTGAAGTGCGTGCGCCGGTGTGGTCTTGAAGTCGAGCGGCTGGTGCTGAACCCCAGCGCCAGCGCGGCGGCCGTGCTGTCGCCCGACGAGATGAGCCTGGGCGTGGCCGTGGTGGACATCGGCGCGGGTACAACCGACGTGCAGATCTACACCGACGGCAGCGTGCGCCACACGGCGGTCATTCCCATCGCCGGCGACCTGATCACCAGCGACATCGCGATGGCGCTGCGCACGCCCACGAAAGACGCCGAAGAGATCAAGGTGGCGCACGGCGTGGCCAAGCAGATGCTGGCCGACCCGGGCGACCAGGTCGAAGTGCCGGGTCTGGGCGACCGCGTGCCGCGCATGTTGTCTAGACAAGCACTCGCCGGCGTCATCGAGCCGCGCGTGGAAGAGATCTTCACGCTGGTGCACCAGGTCATCCGCGAAAGCGGCTACGAAGAATTGCTGTCCAGCGGCATCGTCATCACCGGCGGCAGTGCAGTGATGCCGGGCATGGTCGAACTGGGCGAAGACATCTTCTTGAAGCCGGTGCGCAAAGGCCTGCCGCTGTACCACGGCGCGCTGTACGACATGGTGGCCAACCCGCGCAGCGCCACCGTGATGGGGCTGCTGGAAGAAGCACGCAGAGCAAGAGCCCGTGGCCACAAGGCGGCGGCGCAGGCGGGGTCGGTGAAGAACATCGTCGGCCGCGCGAAGGACTGGTTTCTCGGTAATTTCTGATTTCAGGAGGGCTGTACAAATGAACAAAAGTTGGTTTTCAAAACGCCCTGTTTTTTCATCACTGGCAACTGCAACACACCCAAGTAGGAGGCTCACATGCCCATCGAAATGATCGACGAATTTGACGAAGGCACCCAGATCAAGGTGATCGGCGTGGGTGGCGGCGGCGGCAATGCTGTCGAGCACATGATCAGCCAGGGCGTGCTGGGCGTGGAGTTCATCTGCGCCAACACCGACGCGCAGGCCCTGCACCGCAGCAGCGCTGGCACCTTGGTGCAATTGGGCAAGACCGGCCTGGGCGCGGGCAGCAAGCCCGAGATGGGCCGGGTCAGCGCCGAAGACGCGGTGGAAAACATCCGCCAGGCCATCGCCGGCGCGCACATGCTCTTCATCACCGCCGGCATGGGCGGCGGCACGGGCACCGGCGCGGCACCGGTGATTGCGCGGGTGGCCAAGGAAATGGGCATCCTGACGGTGGGCGTGGTGACCAAGCCTTTCGACTTCGAAGGCAAGCGCCGTGGCAAACAGGCTGATGACGGCGTGGCCGAACTCGAAGCCAATGTGGATTCGTTGATCGTCGTCTTGAACGAGAAGCTGCTGGACGTGATGGGCGACGACGTGACGCAGGAACAAGCGTTTGCGCACGCCAAC
>JAYVBO010000290.1:0-3627 GCA_043750435.1 Betaproteobacteria bacterium
GACCCGGGCCTGCAACGCACCGGCTTCGGCGTGGTGGATGTGCAGGGCTCGCGCCTGGGCTATGTGGCCAGCGGCACCATCAGCACGCTGGAAGCGCCGCGCGGTGACCTGCCGGGGCGGCTGAAGATCATTTTTGAAGGCGTGCGTGAAGTGGTTGAGCGCTACGCGCCCGACTGCGCCTGCGTCGAGATCGTCTTCGTCAACATCAACCCGCAAAGCACGCTGCTGCTGGGCCAGGCGCGCGGCGCCGCGCTGGCCGCGCTGGTGGTAGGCAACCTGCCGGTGGCCGAGTACACCGCGCTGCAGATGAAGAAGGCCGTCGTCGGCCACGGCCTCGCCAACAAGGCCCAGGTGCAGGAAATGGTCAAGCGCCTGCTGAACCTGCCTGCCTTGCCCGGCAAGGACGCTGCTGACGCGCTGGGGCTGGCCATTTCGCACGCCCATGCCGGTGCGCACTTCGCGGCCTTGGAAAAGTCCACCACCCTGCAGCGCCGTCAGCACGCGCAGTACCGCAAGGGCCGGATGTACTGAGCGCGGCGGTCGCCCAGAAAAAAGCCCCGGCAGGGCCGGGGCGAAGGTCTCGGGGTACGAGACTCAGGAGGAAAGTTGGCGCGCACCGCCAGTGCGGTGCGGGTGTTCAGGCGTGGCTGGTGCTGGCTTGCGCCACTTGCGGCGCCACGCTGTCCACGCGGGCCAGGGTGTTGACGCTGAGCAGCATGGCCAGGGTCAGGCAGGCGGCGGCGCCGAGGGCGGCAATGCTGTGGCGGCGGGTGGTGTTCATGGTGGTTTCCTTGTGGCTGTGCGGGGTTGCGGGCGGTGAGTCGATGGCTGAACTTTAGGCAGCCCGTGCCCGCGCCGCACCCGGCTTGCGACGGCTTGCCGCGTGGCCGCGACAGGCCGCCACACAGGCCGATGAAGCGCCAGCCGCAACGCGGAGACGCGGCTGGCGCTGTCCATCTGCGGCATGGCGGCATCCCCGAAATGCGGTGCGCCTCCCCCCTTGTTTCGCCGGGTGTCTGCGTCAGTCTTTGATTCAATGGATCCACCTCTTGAAGGAGCCTGCACCGATGAGCGCTGACACTGGCCTGGTCCCCTTCAACGGCACGCCGCTGCCGATCGCCCGCATGCGCCACCTGTACCGGCTGGGCGATGTCAGCCAGCGTTTGGACAAGCTGCCGTCCCGCGAATCACGCGACCACGAAACCCTGCGCGCGACCTACGAACGCATGCTGGAGAAGGGCTCCGAGCGCTTCCAGGTCAAGCCCGCCGGCCTGCCGGCGATGGACCATCTTTACGGCGAGATGCCCAACTTCAACAGCGTGCTGGACGACGTGCGCCGCCAGTTGGCGCTGTGCACCGACAGCGGCGACGCGCTGGAAATCACGCCCATGCTGCTGCTGGGCCCGCCAGGCATCGGCAAGACCCATTTCGCGCGTGAAATCGCCCAGCTGCTGGGCACCGGCATGGGCTTCATCAGCATGAGCAGCCTGACCGCCGGCTGGGTGCTCAGCGGCGCCAGCAGCCAGTGGAAGGGCGCACGGCCGGGCAAGGTTTTCGAAACCCTGGTGGACGGCGCCTACGCCAACCCGGTGATGGTGGTGGACGAGATCGACAAGGCCCGTTCCGAGCACGCCTACGACCCGCTGGGGGCGTTGTACAGCCTGCTGGAACACGACACCGCCGAAGCCTTCACCGACGAATTTGCCGAAGTCGCCATCGACGCCAGCCAGGTCATCTGGGTGGCCACGGCCAATGACGAGCGCGGCATCCCGGAACCCATCCTCAACCGCATGAATGTGTTCGAGGTGCAGGCCCCCGACGCCGCTGCGGCACGTGTCATCGCGCTGCGCCTGTACCAGCAACTGCGCGCCGGCCACGACTGGGGCCTGCGCTTCGAAGAAGCGCCGTCCGAAGGCGTGTTGGAGCGCCTGTCGGGCATGGCCCCGCGCGAGATGCGCCGCGCCTGGATGACCGCTTTCGGCAATGCGCGCCTGGCCGGGCGCGGCCAGATTGAAGGGGCCGACTTGCCGGGCAGCAACGCGCGGCGCCAGGCCATCGGTTTCATGCAGTAGCAACGCTCACTGCTTGGGATACCACAGGTCCACACGACCAGGCGATTCCGGGGAGTGCGCCAGCTCGGCGGGCGCTGGCCGGTAGACCTTGATGATGGATGGGGGTTTCAGGTCTGCCAGGAGTGATTCAATGCGAGGTAGCGTCCGCACGAAGCTGCGCGCCAACTCACCCGTGGGTGACTTGCCCACGAGGACAAGCAGCGTTACTTCGAAGTGCACCACCGCCGCCAGTTCATTCGGCACATAGCGGATACGGCTGTTGTGCGTGATGGCCACGCGGCGGTGGCGGCCGCAGTACTCCAGCCACTGCTCATCGGAGCCATCGGCTGCAAACAGATCCCCGTGCCGTTCCACTTCGAGGCCGGACTCGGCCAGCAGTCGGGGAAACTGCTTCCCCAGGTCGCGGTCGGTGAAGTAGACCCGGTTCAAGCGGCGCGTGTGTAGAGCACCGCCTGCTCGATCTCCGCAGGCGTCAGGTCGTAGTCCTCGGCCAGCGCCGGCACCGATTCACCGGCGTCGATGCGGTCGGCAATGGCGGCGGTGGAAATACCGACACGCCGCAACACCGGCCGGCCGAAGGCCACGCGCGGGTCGATGGCAATGGGTCGGTCGGCCGCAGGCTGCGCGGCGCCCAGATAGGGGTACAGCCGCACTGGAAATTGCCACTCGTCCCATTCGACACGCCTCAGGTGGTCTTCGAACATCCGGCGCATGGCCAGTTGCCCCGAAGCGCTGAGGTTGATCAGATCAAAGAACCTGTCCAGGAACACCTGGCCTGCGTGGGTGCGCAATTCGGGGCTCAGCAAAAGCCGCGCAATGTGCAGCTTTTGCTGCGCAAATTCGATGGCCGCGCGCAGTTCGGTCAACTTCACGCCGTGGTCTGTGCGCAGCGCGCGCAGTACATGCGCTTCGACCAGGTTGTAGAACGAGAGTTGCAGGGGCTGCCGTTGCGCGGGCTGGATCAGCGGGTGGAAGGTCGCCTGCGACCCGGCCTTGGGGTAGTCGCGGCCCACCAACCAGGTACGCAACGTGGCCGACGGCAGGCGCAGGTAGCGCGCAGCCTCAGCCGGGCCATAAGCCGGCTGGTTGCGGAGGTCGGACGGGTTGGCTTTCATCACAGGCCCATTGTCCCTCAGGGCCACCGTGGCGTGCTGGGGGTCAAGCCCCTTGCCACTTGCCGGCCCCCGCCTGCGGGCGCCGCGCGCGGCCCAGGGCTTCGAGGGTGTCCAGGATGGTGGGCAGGCGTTCGCGCCAGCGGCCACGGGCGGTGTAGCGGGCTTCGATGTCGGCCAGACTCAGGGCGATGGGGCTGGTGGCCAGGGTGTCAGCCACGGCCTTGATCTGTTCCGGCAGGCCGCTGGGCCAGGGGCGCTTGGGAACGGTGGGGGCGGGCGTGGCGGGCTCGGTGGTGGCGTCCGTGTTCGTCGTCACGTCCATGCCAGTTTGCACGCCGGCGCCGCGCAGCTGGAAGTCCGGCCGCAGCCAGCGCACATGGCCGGCGGCTTCTTCGGCGGCGCGTTGCGCGTTCAGCGCCACCAGGCGTTCCAGCAGCGTT
>JAYVBO010000291.1:0-3622 GCA_043750435.1 Betaproteobacteria bacterium
GGCGCGGTTTCACCCGCGATGCGGGCCACGGCCAGCAGGATGCCGGTCACGACGCCAGCGCGTGCCGACTTCAGCGTCACCGACAGGATGACCTTCCACTTTGGCGTGCCCAAGGCGTAAGCCGCCTCGCGCAGCGAATTCGGGATCAGCACCAGCATGCCTTCGGTGGTACGCACGACGACTGGAATCACGATGAGCGCCAGGGCCAGCACGCCGGCCATGCCCGAGAAGGTTCTGAAGCGCGCAACCACCGTCGAATAGATGAACAGGCCGATGACGATGGACGGCGCCGACAGCAGGATGTCGTTGATGAACTGGGTGATGCGGCCCAGCCAGGTGCGCTGGCCGTATTCAGCCAGGTAGACGCCGGCCAGCACACCGATGGGAGTGCCCAGCAGCGTGGCCGAAATGCCCATCATCAGCGAACCGGCGATGGCGTTGGCCAGACCGCCGATTTCTGCTTGCGGCGGCGGCGTCATTTCAGTGAAGACCGCGAGGTTCAAGCCGCCCAGGCCCAGCCGGATGGTCTCGAACAAGATCCACGCCAGCCAGAACAGCCCGAAGGCCATGGCCGCCAGCGACAGGCTGAGGGCGATGCCGTTCACCAATTTGCGACGACGGTGCAGGCGCATGCGCCCGGCATCAAGCGTGGCAAAGCTCATGACCGTTTGCCCTCATTGCGTTGCAGCCGTGACAGCAGCCATTTGGACAGCGCCAACACGACGAAGGTGATGAAGAAAAGTATCAGCCCGAGGTAGATCAGGGAAGCCTGATGCAGCCCCGGATTGGCTTCGGCGAATTCGTTCGCCAAGGCCGAGGTGATGCTGTTGGCGGCTTCGAACAGCGACAGGGAATTCAGCTGGTTGAAGTTGCCGATGACGAAGGTCACGGCCATGGTTTCACCCAGAGCGCGGCCCAGGCCCAGCATCACCGCACCGACCACGCCGGTCTTGGTATAGGGCAGCACCACGCGCCAGACCACTTCCCAGGTCGTCGAACCCAGGCCGTAGGCCGATTCCTTCAGCATGGCCGGCGTGGTCTGGAAGACGTCACGCGTGACCGAGGCGATGAACGGAATCACCATGATCGCCAGGATGATGCCGGCAGACAGGATGCCGATGCCCACCGGCGCACCCGACACCAGAGTGCCCAGCAAAGGCACGCCCTTGAACAACGTCTGCAGAGGCTGCTGCACGTATTCGGCCAGGATGGGCCCGAAGACCAGCAAGCCCCACATGCCGTAAACGATGGACGGCACGGCGGCCAGCAGTTCGATGGCCACGCCCAGCGGGCGGCGCAACCAGTTGGGCGACAACTCGGTCAGGAAGAGCGCGATACCGAAGCTGACCGGCACCGCAATCAGCAGGGCAATGAAGGACGTGGCCAGCGTGCCGTAGATCATCACCAGGCCGCCATAGCGGTCGTTGACCGGGTCCCACTCGGTACGCCAGATGAAGCTCAAGCCGTATTCATGAATGGCCGGCCAGGCCCCCACGATCAGGGACAGGATGATGGCGGCCAAGAGCCCCAAGGTGAGCAAGGCGGCACCGTGGGCGGCGATGGAAAAAGCGGTGTCGCCCCACGGCATGCGCCGCTTGCGCGCGGGCGGTTTGCCCCCCGTACTGGCCATGCTGAGCCCCTTCTTTTCTGCCTGGTAGGGAGTAGCAGGCAGTGTAGCGGCCACGGACGTGCCTTTCGTTTCAGAACAGGGCGTTGAGAGGGCTGGCGCGGTGCCGACTTACTTGAAGGACACCGACTTGCCGGCACCGTCCTTCACGTCAGCCCACGACTTGCGCACCAGTGCCTTCACGCTGTCAGGCAAGGCCACGTATTCCAGGTCAACCGCCATCTTGTCGCCGTTGACAAAACCCCAGTCGAAGAACTTCAGCGTGGAAGCGCCTTGCGCCGGTTTGTCCTGCGCCTTGAACAGCAGGATGAAGGTGGCTCCGGTGATGGGCCAGGCGTCCTTGCCGGGCTGCTCGGTCAGGATTTGGTAGAAAGACTTGTCCCAGCTGGCACCGGCAGCGGCGGCCTTGAAGGTCAGGTCATCGGGCTCGACGAAGTTGCCGGCGGCGTTCTTCATCTTTACATGGGCCATCTTATTGGTCTTGGCATAGGAATACTCGACGTAGCCGATGGCGTTCGGCAGGCGCTGCACATAAGAGGCCACGCCCTCGTTGCCCTTGCCGCCGGCGCCCATGGGCCAGTTGACGGCCGTGCCTTCACCGACCTTGGCCTTCCAGTCAGCGTTCAGCTTGGACAAGTAGTTGGTGAAGATGAAGGTGGTGCCCGAACCGTCGGCGCGGCGCACCGGCGCGATGGTGGTGTCGGGCAAAGCCACACCGGGGTTCAGCACCGTGATGGCCGGGTCGTTCCACTTGGTGATCTTGCCCAGGAAGATGTCACCCAGCAGGCTGCCGGTCAACTTCAACTGGCCCGGGGCAATGCCCTTCAGATTGACCACCGGCACCACGCCGCCGATGACCGTGGGGAACTGCATCAGGCCGTCCTTGGCCAACTCAGCGTCGGTCAGCGGCATGTCGGAAGCACCGAAATCGACGGTCTTGCCGCGAATCTGGCGCAGGCCGGCGCCCGAGCCCACTGACTGGTAGTTGATCTTCGCGCCCGTGGCCTTGTTGTAGGCGTCGGCCCACTTGGCGTACAGCGGCGCCGGGAAGGTGGCGCCAGCGCCGGTCACGTCCTGGGCCAGCGCGGTGAATGAGCAGGCAGCCAACGCAACGGCGGTGGCAACGGCGCGGAGTTTCAGCAGGGTCATATTCGGTCCAGATCAGCGTTGGTGGCGATGGCTGAACTCTAGGTCGGGCTGATGACAGCGCTGTGACAGTCGAATGTCGGCCCGGTGACTCAAACGCCAGTCACAAAGCCTTCACGCAACCGTCATGTCCCGCAGCGCTCAGCCAGCGACAGCGGCCGCCGCCATGCGCTGGGCGCACAAACGGCCCAGTTCGGCATCGCGCGCCTCCACCATCACCCGCAGCACGGGCTCGGTACCCGAGGCGCGGATCAGCACGCGGCCGTTGTCGCCGAGCTCACGCTCCGCCGTGCGCTGGCTCTCGGCCAAGGCCGCATTGCGCTTCCAGTCGCTGCCGTCGGGCAGGCGCACATTGATCATGGTCTGCGGATACAGCACCACGCCTTCGAGCAGCGTGGCCAAGGAGGAACCCGTTCTGCTCACGGCATTCAGTATCTGCAGCGCGCTGACGATGCCGTCGCCAGTGGTGTGGCGGTCCAGTGCCAGCAAATGGCCCGAGCTTTCGCCGCCCAGTTGCCAGCCGCGCGCCGTCAGCTCTTCCAGCACGTAGCGGTCACCCACCTTGGCGCGGACCATGTCGATGCCCAAGCGGCCCAGCGCTTGCTCGACGGCGATGTTGGTCATCAGCGTCCCCACCACGCCCGGCACCTTTTGGCCCTTGGCCAGGCGCTCGGCGGCCATCACATAGAGCAGCTCGTCACCGTTGTAGAGGCGGCCTGCCGCGTCCACCAGTTGCAAGCGGTCGGCATCGCCATCCAGGGCAATGCCGTAGTCGGCACCGTGCTCGGCCACGGCCGCCACCAGCGCCTGCGGCGCTGTCGCGCCCACACCGTCATTGATGTTCAGACC
>JAYVBO010000292.1:0-8395 GCA_043750435.1 Betaproteobacteria bacterium
CGACTTCCGTCGCTCCAACGCCGCTGAACACGCGCGGCGCATCAAGGCCATCCAGGCGGCCCAGGTCGAACACGAAAAGGCCGAGGCCCGGGCCTTGGAAGAGGCCCAGAAGGACGCGCAGAAGGAAGCGTTGAAGCCGGACGCCAAGCCCGTGGCGCGGCGCTAGCCGAGCGGCAGCGCGGCTGCAGCGCCGCGCTGCCGGCCTGCCCCGTCAAGCGCGCATCAGGTGCGCGTCAGGCGCCCAGCAGGCGGCCCAGCGTTTCGTGCAGCACCAGCCAGACCTGCTCGTAGCCTTCAAGGCTGGGCAACCAGTCGCCGGCCGACAGGCGGCTGCGGCCCCGCGTGCCCATCGGTGCGGCGACGATGCGGATGTGCTTGCCCTCGGCGGCTTGTTCGAAGTTGGCCAGCGCGCGGCGCATGTGCAGGGCGTCGGTCACCACCACGATCTGCTCGATGCCCTGTGGCTGCAGCAGCGCCACCGTCTTCAGCGCGTTCTCATGGGTGTCGCGTGATTCGCCTTCCTGCCAGCGCAGGTTGCGGTTGAACTCGCGCTCGGCCACGCGGGCGGCGACCTCGGCTTCGCTCGCGCCGGCGGTCGCACCGTGGCCCACGCCGCCGCTGAAGCCCAGCGGCAAGCCGGTTTCGCGTGACAGCCAGATGCCGTAGCGCAGGCGTTCCGCGCTGCGGACATTGAGGGTCGACAGGCCGTACTCCGGGGCGGTCAGCCGGCGCCCGCCACCCAGCACGATGATGGCGGTCTTGGGGCTGCGGCGCAGTTCGGCCAGGTCGCTGCTGCTCAGTGCCGGCGGCGGCTTCATCCAGCCCTGGATCAGCGCGTGGCCCAGAGCCTGCGTCCCGCTGAACCAGATACCCATCGTGGCCAGCAAAATCAACAGCCAGCCCAGCAGCGGCCGCCTGTACATCTGCCGGGCGCCCAGCAGAACCAACAGCAGCAGCGGCACCGGCGGCAGCAGCAGCGCGGTCAGGGCGGGCTTCCACGACTCGAGGCCCAGCGCCAGAACGATGTCGTTCATGGCCGGCCGCCCAGGGCCCGTCGGCGCACGGTGGTGCGGTGCAAGGCGCGCGGTTTCAGAAGAAGGCCTGCAAGCCGGTCTGGGCGCGGCCCAGGATCAGCGCGTGCACATCGTGGGTGCCTTCGTAGGTGTTCACGGTTTCCAGGTTGATCATGTGACGGATGACGTGGTATTCGTCGTGGATGCCGTTGCCGCCGTGCATGTCGCGCGACTGGCGTGCGATGTCCAGCGCCTTGCCGCAGCTGTTGCGCTTGATCAGGCTGATCATCTCGGGCGCCGCCCGATCTTCGTCCATCAAGCGGCCCACGCGCAGCACAGCCTGCAGGCCCAACGTGATTTCGGTCTGCATGTCAGCCAGTTTTTTCTGGATCAACTGGTTCTGCGCCAAGGGACGGCCGAACTGCGTGCGGTCCAGGGTGTACTGGCGCGCTGCCATCCAGCAGAACTCGGCCGCACCCAGGGCGCCCCAGGCGATGCCGTAACGGGCCTTGTTCAGGCAGCCGAAAGGGCCCTTCAGGCCGCTGACGTTGGGCAGGATCTGCGCTTCGGACACGAAGACATCGTCCATCACGATTTCGCCGGTGATGCTGGCGCGCAGGCTCATCTTGCCTTCGATCTTGGGCGCGCTGAGGCCCGGCATGCCCTTCTCGAGGATGAAGCCGTGGATGCTCTCTTGGCCGCCCGTCACCCAGCCACCCTGGCCGTCCGGCTCTTCCTTCTTGGCCCAGACCACGAACACGTCGGCGATGGGGCTGTTGGTGATCCACATCTTGCTGCCCTTCAACACATAGCCGGCCACGCCGTCGCGCGTGGCGGGTTTGGCCCGCGTGATCATGCTGGCCGGGTCGCTGCCGTGGTTGGGCTCGGTCAGGCCAAAGCAGCCTATCCACTCACCGGTGGCCAGCTTGGGCAGGTATTTCTCGCGTTGCGCCTCGCTGCCGTAGGCGTGGATGGGGTGCATGACCAGGCTGCTCTGCACGCTCATGGCGCTGCGGTAGCCGGAATCGACACGTTCGACTTCACGCGCCACTAGGCCGTAGCAGACGTGGTTCAGGCCGGCGCAGCCGTAGCCTTCGATGGTGCTGCCCAACAGGCCGAGCTCGCCCATCTCGGACATGATGCTGCGGTCGAAAGTCTCGTGGCGTGCGGCCATCAGCACCCGCGTCTGCAGGCGTTCCTGGCAGTAAGCCTGGGCGGCATCGCGCACCGCGCGCTCGTCGTCGCTGAGCTGGCTGTCGAAGAAGAAAGGGTCTTCCCAATTGAATCTGGTGGCCATGGCAAACGTCTCCTGATAATCCTTCGCAGTGTAAGGAGTCACGGCGCCGCCCGACCCTTGCAAAGGCAGTCCAACGGAAAGGATCGTGAGCATGGGTCAGCAAATCATCACGCTGGGCGGGGGTTGTTTCTGGTGCGTTGAGGCGGTCTACGAGCTGGTCGACGGCGTCAGCGCCGTCGAGAGTGGCTACTGCAACGGTGCCGTCGTGCGCCCCAGCTACGAACAGGTGTGCACCGGCACCACCGGCCATGCCGAAGCGGTGCGCGTGAGCTACGACGACGCGCAGATCAGCTTGCGCGAAGTGCTGGAGATCTTCTTTGTTGTGCACGACCCGACCACGCTGAACCGCCAGGGCAACGACAGCGGCACCCAATACCGCAGCGGCATCTACTTCGAGCGCGCTGAGGACGAAGCCGTGGCGCGCGAAGTGCTGGCCGAAGTGCAGTCCGCAATGGCTGGGCAGGTGGTGACCGAACTGCTGCCGCTGACCAACTACAGCAAGGCCGAGGACTACCACCAGCACTACTTCGCCAACCACCCGGGGCAGGGCTATTGCGCCATGGTGGTGGCGCCCAAGGTGGAAAAGTTCAAACGCACCTTCAAGGCGCGGGTGCGGGCCTGAACGTCTGACCGGGTGGCCGGGCGCAGGGCGCAGGGCAGGCCGCGGCCGCGCCTCAGAACACCAGCGGGATGCCGGTCGGTTCCAGGTCAGGAAACAGCGTGTCCAGGCCCCGGCGCAGCAACTGGCGGCGGCCGCGGTGGTCCAGGTCCACGCCGTCCAGCGCCGAGAAGGCGGGTGCGCGCAGCAGCCACAGGTCGACGGGCTCTTCAGCCTGCTCAACCAGGTGGCGCAGCCAGTCGGCGCCGCTGGCGCCATCCAGCACGTACAGAAAGGTCCGCTTCAGATCGGCAAAGGCCTGGCGCGCGGCGACGCGGGCGCGGCGGTCGCCGGGCATGCCGGCGCCGACGGTGTAGTCACGGGGAGCGGTTTGCGGTTGTTGCATCACAGCGGTGCGAATTGCGAGCGCGGCGCGCGGGTGGGGAAATGGCGGCTCAGCTGGGCCAGGCGCTGCTCGGCCTCGGCCTGGCTGTGGGCCACACCGACCAGGCGGAAGATCTCGGCGCGCGCATGCCAGAGTTCGCGCAGCGACTGGCACTGCCTGATGCGCAGGCGCAGGGTTTCGGCGTCTTCGCTGTCGATGTCGGCCAGCGTGTGCAGAAATTCGGTGCGCACGCTGGGCAAGCGGTTCAGCGGCGGTGCGGCCTCTTGCGGGGCCGGCGCCATCAGCCAAAAAAGCAGGCGGTCCCAGGCCGAAGCGGGCGCGCAGCGCAGCGATGGCGGGGGCACCTCGGCGCGCAGGCCGCTGTGCGGCAACAGCGTGGTCGTTGGCCGGCCCCACAGCGTGGCCGGGCGGCGTGTAAAGGGGTGATACGTGTGCAACATCTCGGCTGTATCGGAGTTTGGTTCCGAAGTCTTGAGCCTGATATTGCTGCCGCGAGGCCGCGGGCCATGCCGCGAGTAGCGGCGTGTTGGGGTGCCAGTTCCGCTGGTAGCGGTAACAGGCCCACTGCGTCAGTGGCTGCCGGCTTGATCAAGCCCGTTCAGAGCGGGCCGTAAGCAGCCTTGCGCTGGGCGGTGTAGGCCCACCAGGGGCGCGGCTCGGCGCCGCCCATGAAGTCGGTGGCGGCCATGAAGGTGTCCAGCACGCAGGGGTCGTGGCGCTTGCCGGTGACGCTGCACAGGCGGTGGTATAGCGCCAGCGCGTCGGCACCGATCAACTCGGCCGGGCGCTGCACACCGATCAGGCGCAGGTCGCCGGCTATCGACGGCCCGATGTTGGGCAGTTGTTCGAGCTGCTGGCATTCGGCCGCCGTGCGCGCCTTGCGCGGGGGCAAGGCCTTGGGCGGGTGCATCTTGGGTGAGGGTGTCAGCCAGGCCGCCATGGCTACATCAGCATGGTGTTGCGGATCAGCCCGACGGCGATGCCTTCAAGCTCGAAGTCTTCGGCGTCGGGCGGCACGAAGATGGTCTTGAAGTCAGGGTTCTCGGCCATCAGTTCGATACCTTTGGCGGTGCGGCGCAGGCGCTTGACGGTGACGTCGTCGCCCAGGCGGGCGATCACGATCTGACCGTTCTTGGCGTCCTTGGTTTTCTGCACGGCCAGCAGGTCGCCGTCCAGGATGCCGGCGTCGCGCATGCTCATGCCGCGCACCTTCAGCAGGTAGTCGGGGCGGCGGGAAAACATGGACGCTTCCATCAGAAAGCTTTGGTCGACATGTTCTTGCGCCAGGATGGGGCTGCCGGCTGCCACGCGGCCGACCAGCGGCAGCGTCAGCTGCGCCAGGTTGGGTAGCGGCAACATGTACTGCTTGCCGAAGGGCGCCAGGCGCGCCTCGGCCAGCGCCTTCAATGTGTCAGACTTCAAACGGATGCCCCGCGACGTGCCGCCGACCAGTTCGATGACGCCTTTGCGGGCCAGGGCCTGCAGATGCTCTTCGGCGGCGTTGGCCGACTTGAAACCCAGTTCGCTGGCGATTTCGGCGCGCGTCGGCGGGGCGCCTGTGCGTTCGATGGCGCTTTGCACCAATTCCAGGATCTGCTGCTGGCGGGCGGTGAGCTTCGGGCTTTCGTCCATGTTGGGGTTCGCACAGGGCGATCAGGGCACTGGCCATTTATCCAGTCACTGTATTTTCATCCATAAATCGAAGCATGACCAGTCCTGAACGCTTGAAGGCCGACTTGATCACCGTCATCCTGGGCACCGGCGGCACCATCGCCGGCACCGCCGCCAGCGCGCAGGACAGCATCGGCTACCGCGCCGCGCAACTGGGCGTGCAGGCCCTGGTGGCCGCCGTGCCGGCATTGAACGGCCTGCCGCTGGAAGCCGAGCAGGTGGCGCAGATCGACAGCACGGACATGTCCAGCGCGGTCTGGCAGGCGCTGGCGCAGCGCGCGGCGGCGCATCTGGCGCGGCCCGAGGTGGGCGGCGTGGTGGTCACCCACGGCACCGACACACTGGAAGAGACCGCCTATTTCCTGCACCGCGTGTTGGCGCCAGCCAAGCCGCTGGTGCTGACCGCCGCCATGCGCCCGGCCACCGCCTTGATGGCCGACGGCCCGCAGAACCTGATGGACGCCGTGACGCTGGCCCGCCATGCCGGCGCGCGCGGCGTGCTGGCGGTGCTGGCCGGCGAAGTCTTCGCCGGCAGCGCAATGCGCAAAGCGCACACCCACCGTTTGGACGCCTTTGAGGCCGGCGACGCCGGGCTGTTGGCGGTGATGGAAAGCGGCGTGCTGCGCCGCTTTCGCGATTGGCCGCAAAGCGTGGCGCTGGGCTTGACGGCCATCCATCGCGACGCCGCCAACTGGCCGCGCGTCGAGATCGTGATGAACCACGCGGGCGCCGATGGCCGGCTGGTGGATGCCCTGGTGGCGCAGGGCCTGCAAGGCCTGGTGCTGGCCGGCACCGGCAACGGCAGCCTGAGTGCCAGCCTGGAGGCCGCCGCGCTGCGTGCGCAGGCCGCTGGTGTGCGCGTGCTGCGCGCCAGTCGCTGCGCCCACGGCGCTGTGCTGGGCGACGGCCAGCCGCTGCCCGGGGCCGCCGCGCTGAGCGCCGTGCAGGCCCGTATTGAGTTGCTGCTGCACAGCTTGCAAAACACCGCAGGCTGAGCCGCAGGCGCCGTGCGGCGCTTGCGGCTGTGGTGGATCAGACCACCGTCAGTGTCACGTCGATGTTGCCGCGTGTGGCGTTCGAGTAGGGGCAGACCTCGTGGGCCGTGGCGACCAGGGCCTCAGCTGCGGCCTTGTCCATGCCCGGCACGCTGATGGACATGGCGACGGCGATGCCGAAGGCACCGGGCTTGCCGGTCATCGGGCCGATGGACACCTCAGCCGTGGCCGACACTTCAGCCGGAAGGCTGATCTTCTGGCGCGCGGCCACGGCCTTCATCGCACCGATGAAGCAGGCCGAGTAACCCGACGCGAACAGCGCTTCGGGGTTGGCGCCGACGCCGCCCGGGCCGCCCAGTTCCTTGGGCGTGACCAGCGTGAGCTTGATCGCGCCGTCGCTGGATTCGGTGGTGCCGGTGCGCCCGCCGGTGGAGGTGGCGTGGGCGGTATAGACAGCTTTGTCGATGGCCATGTGGGTGTCTCTTTCGTCGGTTGAAAAAAAGGGGCGACAGCCTGTGCAGCGTTCAGCTGCTCAGGCCACGCGGGGCAGGGAAGCGGTGATCTCGGCGCGCAGTGACTGCAGCTTGGCGGTCAGGCTGGCCAATTCGCCCAGGTCGCAGCCGGATGCGCTGGCCACTGCGGGCGGCACGGCACCGGCGCTGCGCTTCAGCGCGCGGCCGGCAGGGGTCAGTTGCAGCAACACGCGGCGCTCGTCCGTGGTGTCACGCAGGCGATGCAGGAGAGCAGCAGCTTCCAGGCGCTTGAGCAGGGGCGTCAGCGTGCCCGAGTCCAGCGCCACACGCTCGCCCAGTTGCGACACGGTGATGCCGTCGCTTTCCCACAGCACCAGCATCACCAGGTACTGCGGGTAGGTCAGGCCCAGCGGCTGCAGCAGCGGCTTGTAGAGCTTGGTCATGGCCAGCGAGGCCGAATACAAAGCGAAGCAGAGTTGGTGGTCGAGCAGCAGCCACGACGTGGGTGTGTCGGTGTTGTGGGTGGGAGTTCGCCGTGCCATCTGCGAAGTATAGTGGGCAATTAAATTGTGTGCAATTCAATAACCCCGACCACGCTTGAGTGGCGGGGCCGGGCAAGCCACACCCGGCCTGGCGCTCAGCTACTGCTGCTCAGCCGGCGATTCAGCCGGCCGCGTTGAAGGCTTCGATTTCCGACTGCAGCACCAGCCAGCGCTCTTCCAGCCGGGTGATTTCGGCGGCGATGTGGGTCAGCCGGCGGCCGGTTTCGGCGATGGCCCCTGGCGAGTGCTTGCCCGCGCTCAACTGCCCTTCGAGCTCGATCTTCTCGACGCCCAGCTTGGCCAGGCGGGTGTCGATCTCCTGCACTTCCATGCGCAGCGGCCGCGTCTGGTTGGCAATCAGCGAACGGGAGCGGGCGGCGTCCTTGCGGTCGTCGCGCGGTGCGGCGCCGCCTTTGGCGGGCGCGGGGACGGCGCCTTTCGCGGGGCCGCCTTTGCTGGCTGGCGGCGACGATGCCGCCGGCAGTTCGGGCACGGTCGAACCCGCCGCCTTGGGCGGATCGGGCAGCGGCAGGCCACGTGCGGCGGCGCGCGACACGTCCAGCAGCCACTTCTGGTAGTCGTCCAGGTCGCCGTCGAAGGGCTGCACCTGGCCCTTGGCCACCAGCCAGAACTCGTCGCAGGTTTCGCGCAGCAAAGCGCGGTCGTGGCTGACCAGCATCACCGTGCCTTCGAACTCATTCAGCGCCATCGACAGCGCTTCGCGCGTGGTCAGGTCCAGGTGGTTGGTGGGCTCGTCCATCAGCAGCAGGTTGGGGCGCTGCCAGACCAGCATGGCCAGCACCAGGCGCGCCTTTTCGCCGCCACTGAGCGTGCCGACCGCCTGCTGCACCATAGCGCCCGCAAACTTGAAGCGGCCCAGGAAGTCCCGCAGTTCCTGTTCGCGTCCGGGCGGGCCCACATCGCGCGCCAGACGCACCATGTGCATCAGCTGGCCGTCGTCCAGGCTCAGCACGTCCAACTCTTGCTGCGCGAAGTAGCCGATGACCAGACCCTTGCCTTCGGTGGCGTGGCCGCCCAGCGGCGCCAGGGCCTTGGCGATGGTCTTGACCAGCGTTGACTTGCCCTGGCCGTTGGCACCCAGGATGCCGATGCGCTGGCCGGCCAGCACGCTGCGGCTGAAGTCCTTGACGATGGCGTTGTTGCCGTAGCCGCAAGACAACTTGTCGAAGCTCAGCATCGGGTTGGGCAGGCTCAGCGGTTCGCGAAATTCGAACTGGAAGTCGCTGCTGGTCAGCACCGGCGCCAACCTCTCCATGCGCGCCAACGCCTTCACGCGGCTTTGCGCCTGCTTGGCTTTGCTGGCCTTGGCCTTGAAGCGGTCGATGAACTTCTGCAGGTGGTTGATGCGGTCTTGCTGCTTGCCGAAAGCGGCCGCGGCC
>JAYVBO010000293.1:0-1515 GCA_043750435.1 Betaproteobacteria bacterium
TCGACGATGCGGTGCAGGTCGCGTTCACGCAGGCGGTTCTTCGGGCCGTCCTTCATGTAGCCAGCGCTGGCGTCGACCATGAAGATGCCCTTGCGCGCCGCCGCGCCGGCCTTGTCGATGACGAGGATGCAGGCCGGTATGCCAGTGCCGTAGAACAGGTTGGCCGGCAGGCCGATGATGGCGTGCAGCAGGCCGCGCCGCACCAGCGCGCGGCGGATGTCGGCCTCGGCATTGCCACGGAACAGCACGCCGTGCGGCAGGATGCAGGCGGCGCGGCCGGTGTTTTTGAGCGAGCGAATGATGTGCAGCAGGTAGGCGAAATCGCCCTGCTTGTCGGGCGGCACGCCGAAGCCGCTGTCACCGCCAAAACGGCCGTAAGGGTCGGCCGCGGGCGTGAAGCCGGTGCTCCAGCGCTTGTCTGAAAACGGCGGGTTGGCCACCACGTAGTCGAAGGTCTTGAGCTGTTCGCCTTCTTTGAATTGCGGCTCGGCCAGGGTGTTGGCATGGGCGATCAGCGCACCGGGGTTGTGGTGCAGGATCATGTTCATGCGCGCCAGGCCGCTGGTCACTTCATCCTTCTCTTGCCCATAGACGCTGACCGGCGTGCGCGCCGCGTCGGCCACCTTCAGCAGCAGCGAACCCGAACCACAAGTGGGGTCGTAGACGGTGGTCTCGGCGGTGGTCGGGGCCTGCGCAATACCCAGCACGGCGGCCATCACGCGGCTGACTTCGGCGGGTGTGTAGAACTGGCCCTTGCTCTTGCCGCTTTCGGTGGCGAAGTGGCGCATCAGGTATTCGTAGGCGTCGCCCAGGATGTCGTCGCCGTCGGCACGGTTCTTCGAAAAGTCGAGGTCAGGCGATTCGAAGATGCCGATCAGGTTGCCCAGCTTCTCGACCTTCTCCTTGGCCCCGCCCAGCAGCGCGTCGTCGTTGAAGTCGGCTTTGATGACGATGCGGTTGGCGTCTTCCAGCGGCCGGATGATGTCGCGGTTGATGCGGTCGCCGATGTCGGGCTGGCCCTTCAGCGCCACCATGTCGGCGAAGCTGGAACCCTTGGGAATCTGGATCGGTGCAAAAGGCTGGCCGGCGTATTTGTCGCTGACGTACTTGATGAACAACATCACCAGCACGTAGTCCTTGTACTGGCTGGCGTCCATGCCGCCACGCAGTTCATCGCAACTGGCCCAGAGCTTGGCGTAGAGGTCGGACTTCTTGATGGTCATGGCAGGCGGGTCTGTAACAGCGGGCGCTTCAACGGGTGGGGGTCACAAGGATTCAGGGCGGCCGGATCGTAGTGCGTCATGCCGCATGCGCTAGCCTTGCGCCCCCACTTCGGTCTCGTTCGACAGCGACACACGCCCATGATGCGAACCCGCGTTCTCAAGCCCCTGAGTGCCGCCGCTCTCGCCGCAGCCCTAGCCCTGGCTGCGCCGGGCCGCACCACCGCGGCCACGCCCACTCCGCCCACCGTCGACGACGCCCGCGACACCGTGCACGCCGTGCGCCTGCTTCCCG
>JAYVBO010000294.1:0-3616 GCA_043750435.1 Betaproteobacteria bacterium
CTGTTGCTGGCCGGCCTGGTGGAACTGGGCCATTGGCACCCACCGCTGGCGGCCGGTGCGGGTGCGGCACTGGGTGCGCAAGTGGGCTTTGTCGGCAACCGCTGCTTCACCTTTGCCCACGCCGGGCCCTGGCTGCCGGCCTGGTGGCGCTTCCAGGCCACGGCCGTGATGGGTGGCCTGGTCAGCATGGCCGTTGTGGCAGGCGGCAGCGCGCTGGGCCTGCACTACCTGCTGGCGCAGGCCTTGGCCACGCTGCTGGCGCTGGTGCTGACCTACCTGATCAACAAGCGCTGGGCCTTTGGCTGATGGTCAGGCGCGCAAGACCACGTCTTTGACCTGCCGGCCCTGGGCTGCCGCAGGCTGGCCCGGGCGCACCACCAGCAGCCAGGCGGCGCGCGCCATCGACATGATGAACAGCGCGATGAACAGGCTGAACACTACATGCGCCGAGATCAGCAGCCCATACAGCGCGGCCATGAGCAGGCCGAACAGCACCTGGTCGCGGGGCCGCAGCGGGGTGGTCGCCGGGTCGGGGATCATGTAGAGGGTGAACAAGATGAAGGCCGCGCTGGTCATCGGCATCAGCGGCACATTCCAGGGTATGCCGAAGGCCCAGGACCTTGCCAGGCCCTGGCCCACAAAGCCGATCAGCCAGGCCGCGCACAGTGGCAGCCGGCCGGTGGCATAACCATGCACTACCAGGCCGCTGGCCAGGATGCCCAGCGGCAGCAGCCAATGCGCCATGCCGGTGAGGTTCTCGGTGAAATGATAGGGCGGCGCCAGGCCCACCGCCGGGAACAGCAGCAGCGTGATCGTGATGCCGAAGTTGGACGGGTTGAACACATGTTGGGTGGCGCCGCCGTAAGGCATCCGGACCAAGGCCTTGGAGGCGATCGACAAGGCTGCGGCAAAGGCCACCGGCATCAGGCCCTCATTGGGGTAGAGCAGCATCGCCACCGCCAGGCCGGGGATCAGCGCCGGGATGAAGGTGCTGGCCAGCGGGCCCAGACCATCGCGAAAGCGCGGCCGCTCACCCACCGCTGCGGCGCGCAGGGCCTCCTGCAACCAGGTCATCGCCATCGCGGTGGCCACCCCCACCACCGGCGCCGCCCAGGCCTGCTCAAAGCCCAGAAAACTGTGCCCGGCGATGGTCCACAGCAGGATCAGCGCGCCAAAGTAGACCAGCGCAAACATGCGCCGTTGCGGGCTGCCCTTGGGATAGAGGAACTGGCTGGTGACGGTTGCTGCAAGCGACATGATGTGCCTCTGGTTTTGCTGCTGGTTTTGCTGCTGATAGGCTGGATGGGCTGGAATCTCAAGACCCCAGCAGCAAGGTGTGCCAGCCCGGCCTGAGCCTGAGCTGGGCCGAGCGCAGCGCGCCGTCGAAGGCCCGCCATGCCACCGTGATCGGCAGCTCAACGCCGGGTGGGCCGTCGCCCAGGCCGAAATGCAACTCGGGCGAGCGCCGGCCCGAGTGGCCGTTGCCACCGTCCACCTGGGCGTTGCGCGCCGGGCCGCTGCCGGCCTGCAGCGTCACCTTGGCGCCGATGGCTGCCGGATAGTGCAGGCCCGCCGGCCGGCCGGCCTGCACCGCCACGCCTTGCGCGCCCTTGACGCGCAGCAGGCGCAGCCCGAGAAAGCGGCCGCAGCCCTGGCACTGGTTGCGAATGAAGACCGACGGCTCCCACTGGTTGGCATAGACCAGGTCGATCAGGCCATCGCCATCCACATCGGCGCTGGCGATACCGCGGGTCAGCCAGGTCTCGCCCAGGCCGAAGCGGGCCGACAGGTCGTGGTAGCGGCCCTGTGGGTCGCGCACGAAGATCGGGTTGGGCTGGTAGCCGCTCAGGTCATCGCCAAGTTTGAAACGCGGCCAGAACTGCGGCTTGCCCATGATCTGGTCATTGCTGGTGGCCAGGGCCTGCAACTCGGGCCAGCGGTTGACGCTGCCCTTCATGAAGCCGGTGGCCTGTACCACCTCGGGCTGGCCGTCGTTGTCCAGGTCGATCAGCTTGATGTCCCAGCCCCAGCCGCTGCGCGACAGGCCCAGCCGCTCGCTGGCCTGCACAAACGGCGCGCGCCCTTGGGCATAGGCGTCGACCTGGCCGGTGTTGAGCCAGACCATGTGGCTCTCCTGCAGCGCATACGGCGTGGCGATGTTGCTGACCAGGATGTCGGGCAGGCCATCACCGTTGAGGTCGCCGATCTCGGCGCCCATGCCCTTGAATGAATCCTGCCCCAGCACCGCCGATTTGGGCGTGAAAAAGCCGCGCTGCCCCTCCACCACCCTGAAGTCCAGTTGGCCGGGCCGTGACCGGTTGATCAGCAAGCGGTCGGGGCCAAAATCGTTGGCCAGGTAGAGGTCGGCCAGGCCGTCACCGTCCAGGTCAGCGGCGGCCACCGCCAGGGTCCAGCCGCGGTCAACGGCGGGGTCGCTGAAAGCCGCAACCGGCCTGAAGCGCACCGCCGGCACCGCGCCGCCGCTGCCAGACTCAAACAGCAGGAAGTGCTTGTGTCCGCCGTTGAAGGACTTGGACTTGGTGTCGTGCAGGGTCTCGACGCCCGTGCCGTGGGTGTTGAGGATGTCGCCGCCATCCTGGAAGTAGTTGGCAAACAGGATGTCGAGATGGCCGTCGCCGTCGAAGTCGGCCACGGTGGCGCTGTTGGTGAACCAGCGCTGCTCGCCGTCCACCAATTCGACCGCGCGGAAGGCACTCGCCGACAGGCCGGCATGGCCCTCGATCTGCAGGTAGGCGATGGGCGTGCGGCCCCAGAAGTAGACGACAACGTCGAGCCAGCCGTCCTCGTTGACATCGGCCAACAGGCAGCCCATCGGCGCCATGATGGTGGCGTCATAGCGCAAGGGCCCGGGGCTAAGCACCAACGGTGCATAGCGGTCCCCGCTGCCGGGCACCGGCCGCAGCGTCACCTGGTCGGTGCGGGGGTCGACATCGCACAGATCATTGGGCAGGCCGTCGCCATCCACATCACCGAGCGCGGCCGACGCGCCGACGGCGGATATCCACCCGGCGATGCGCGCCAGCGACGGGTGCACGCCGCGCACCTGGGCCAGCTTGGCGCCGACCGGCGTGGCCAGCGCCACCGGCGGCGCAAAGCGGAAGCGCGCTATGCCCGGCCAGGCCTCGGGGCTGCGCGGCTCCAGCGTGGCCGCGCCCAGCAACAGCACGATCAGCAGCGAGGCCAGCTTTGGGCCCCAGGTCTTCAGCATGGTGTGCATGGTTTCACCCTCGGGGCCCGCAGGCGGCTTGCGCCGGCCGAACATCCAGCCCCTGCGCGCAGGCAGCACGGATGGCTGCGCGCCAGCGCTGGTAACTCTCAAGGTCATCACCCTGCGCCGGCAGGCTGGCGCGCGCCAGTGCGGCCGCCTGCGCCAGTGACAGGCCCAGCAGCGCCTGGCAGGCCCGCTCAGCATGGGGCACCGGGTTGCCGGCGCGCCAACGGGCCTCGGCCGCAAAGGCCACGCCCTGGCCCAGGTCGGGGCCATGGCCAGCGGCGGCGCGGCGCAAGGCGATCAGGCCGACGTCATCGATGGCACCGGCATAGGCGGCGGCCAGGCCGATGCCCGACCAGAGATCGGCCTGCCGGTCGGCCGCAA
>JAYVBO010000295.1:0-3612 GCA_043750435.1 Betaproteobacteria bacterium
CAGATCCGCGTCCAGATCGAAGAAGCCACTTCCGACTACGACCGCGAAAAGCTGCAAGAGCGCGTGGCCAAGCTGGCCGGTGGCGTGGCCGTCATCAAGGTCGGTGCTGCCACCGAAGTCGAGATGAAGGAAAAGAAGGCCCGCGTGGAAGACGCGCTGCACGCCACGCGTGCTGCCGTTGAAGAAGGCATCGTCGCCGGTGGCGGCGTGGCCCTGCTGCGCGCCCGCCAAGCCGCTGGCACCATCAAGGGTGACAACCACGATCAGGACGCTGGCATCAAGATCGTGCTGCGCGCCATCGAACAGCCGCTGCGCGAAATCGTCTACAACGCCGGCGACGAGCCGAGCGTGGTGGTCAATGCCGTGCTGAGCGGCAAGGGCAACTACGGCTACAACGCGGCCAACGGCACCTACGGCGACATGATCGAAATGGGCATCCTGGACCCGACCAAGGTGACGCGCACGGCACTGCAGAACGCAGCCTCCGTCGCCAGCCTGATGCTGACGACCGAAGCCATGGTTGCTGAAGCACCCAAGGACGAATCGGCCGGCGGCGGCATGCCCGGCGGCATGGGCGGCATGGGTGGCATGGGCGGCATGGACATGTGATGTCCCACCCGGCGGCCTGGCCGCCGGGGCTGCTTCGCACAGGCCTGCACCCCGCTTCGGGGTGCAGGCTTTTTTCATGGGCGGCGGCGGGGCGCCAAAGCCACGGCAGCACGGCAAATACCAGCCTTTTGTCGCAGCAAGCCTGGCGCAGCGCCGGATAATCCAGCCGCATGTCTGCCCTGCACGTGCCCCCACGCCTGCAGCAGTTCGTCGAAGACGAGATGCTGCGCGCCCCCCTGCTCTTCGATCAAGTCATCGACGGCGGGCAAGGCCGTCTGCGCAAGCAGTTGTCCACGCTGGGGCCCCTGCAGCGCGCCGTGGTCGCCGACTTGCTGCAGGCCCTGCCGCAGCAACGCCAGCACTTGGCGGACCACTTTTTGCGCTCGCTGCGTGAGCAGGTGCAGGAAGACCTGGCCTGGCACCACCCCAAGCGCAGCGTGGCCCCTTCCAAGGCCTTGGCGCTGGCCTTGGTGGACGAAGACACGGTGGCGCTGGACGTCGAGCTGTCGCACGCCATCGAACTGATCAAGAGCAGCTGCGAACACGAACTGCGCGACCTGCAGACCTTCACGTCGGCGCTGGTCGGCGACATGGACGTCTCACGCGACCACAACCCCTTTCGCGCCGAGACCTACGCCAGGGCCCTGGGTGCCGCCGTGCAGGCCCTGACGCTGTCACCCGGGCACCATGTGGCCCTGATGCGCCAAGCCGGCCCTGCGCTGGCGCCGCTGCTGCGCAAGACCTACGCCGGCGCTTCGTCGCGGCTGGAGTCGCAGGGTGTCGAACCGGCAGCCTACCGCACCGTCATCCTGCCATCGGGCGTGCGCAGCGCCGGGCGCTTCGGCGAAACCACCTTCAGCCCTGACCTGCACCGCATGCGCGACAGCATGCCGGTACCGCTGGACGCCTTGTCCACACGCCAGCCCCCGACCCACGCCACGGCGGCCGAGCGCAACGCCCCCAGCGCCCCACGCCGGCAGGCCGCCGCGCCGCTGGAGGACTGGAGCGAGGTGGCCGGCAGCGGCGCCATCCGTGCCGACCGCCAATCCGTCGAACTGGTCAGCCGCCTCTTCGAAGCCATGCTGGCCGACAACCGCGTGCCCGACGACGCCGGCCAGGTCATCGCCCGCCTGCACAGCCCGGCGCTGCGCATGACCCTGCGCGACGCCAGCCTGCTGGACCAGGACAAGCACCCGCTGTGGCGCTTCATCAACTGCCTGGTTTTCGAGGCCCAGATGACGCCCGACCCGCATGACCCGGACCGCGTGCAACTGCTGAAACTGGCCCAGGGCATTGCCGACCAGCTGACCGCCGAACCCGAGCAGAACGCGCACCTGTACAGCTGGGCCTACGAGAAGTTGGACAGCTTCCTGCAGAAGCGCTTCACGCGGCGGCTGTCGGCGGCGTCCAGCCACATCGGTGCGCTGCAGAAGCTGGAAGACAAATTGACCGCCGGTCAAGTCACGCCGACCACCCTGCACGGCATGCTGGACGTGCCGCAGCTGGACACCGTTCCTGCCGCGCTGATGGAAGAAGCCGCGCCCGTGCCGGGCTCGCGCGCCGACGCCGAGGCCTGGCTGGACGGCCTGGTGCCCGGCGACTGGGTGCGCCTCTTCTTGCAGGGCCGCTGGGTGCATGTCGCCCTGCTCTGGCCGGGCGAACGCCGTGAGGTCTGGCTGTTTGGCGACGGCGCCTCAGACGCCACCTGGGCGGTGCGCCGGGGTGCGTTGCTGATGATGCACGGCACGCGGCTGGCGAAGAAGCTCAAGCAGCGTTCCATCGTCAGCTCGGCCGCCATGCGTGTGCACGACCAGATGGCCGCCAGTCACACCGCCTGATCGGTGTGCGGCGCCGGCCGCGTTCAGGCCGGTTCGGGCGGTTGGGGCGGCGCCGCATCCGCCGCGACCAGCTTTTCCCCGTGGGTCCAGCTGTAGACGGTTTCCGCCACATCGTCCAAACCTTCCCGATTGAGGGCCGAGAACAGCGTCATGCTGATGTCGGACACGTCGGTCGTCATCTCGGCCAGCAGCTCTTGCGCCGCCTGCAGCGCCAATTGCCCCTGGCTGCGGTTGAGCTTGTCGGACTTGGTCAGCACCGCCAGCAGGCGCACCTCGCCATTGACCAGTCGAGGCTGCAGCAGGGCAAGCAGGCGGCGGTCCAGGTCGGTGAAACCCAGCCGCGAATCGATCATCAAGACCACGCCGTGCAGCGGCCGGCGCAGTTGCAGGTAGTCCGACATCACCTGCTGCCAACGCAGCTTGGCCGAACGTTCCACCGCCGCGTAGCCATAGCCCGGCAGGTCGACGAACAGGGTGTCGGCAGCGTCTTTCGGCCCCACCTCGAACACGTTCAAATGCTGGGTGCGCCCCGGCGTGCGCGAGGCAAAAGCCAGCCGCTTCTGCTGGGCCAGCCGGTTGATGGCCGTGGACTTGCCGGCATTGCTGCGGCCCACGAATGCGATCTCGGGAAGTTCACCCATCGGCAGCTGATCCAGCTGGGCGGCGGTGGTCAGAAAACGCGCGCCGTGGGTCCAGGCGAGGGCGATTTTTGCGGCACCCGTGGGGGGCTGCGGGGCGGCGTGCAAGGTGCTAGTCATGCAGCATTGTAAAATTCGCGGTTTGTTGTCCTCGCAACACCTTGTTGAAGGCTCTCGCATGAAGTCGATTCCTGTCTCTGGTCAGCGTTCAAGCTGGTCTGTCCGCGCCCAGACCCTGCTGGCCACCACAGCCTTTTCAGCCTTCACGGTGCTGATGGCCGGCCCGGCTGCAGCCAATGAAGCCGCTGCCGCTTTCAAGGCCGACCCCGCCAAGGGCCAACAGCTGGCCGCTGCCTGCGTCGCCTGCCACACCCAAGATGGTTCGCGCGGCAGTCCTGCCAACCCCATCTTGCAAGGCCAGCACCCTGACTACCTGGTCAAGCAGCTGACTGAATTCAAGTCCGGCAAGCGCAAGAACGCCGTGATGTCGGGCATGGCAGCCGCCATCGCCACCGAAGGCGACATGA
>JAYVBO010000296.1:0-3611 GCA_043750435.1 Betaproteobacteria bacterium
GCAGCGCTGGATGCGCCGGCCGAGCCGCCCGCACCCACGACGGCCTCCAAACAGGCTAACGACGAATTGATGCTGACCATCCCCACCGACCACCCTGCCTTCGCCGGCCACTTCCCCGGCCACCCGGTGCTGCCCGGCGTGGCCTTGTTGTCGCTGGTGCTGGAAGCCGTCGCCGCGCGGCCGGCGCTGCAGGCCCGGCTGGGCGGCCAGCCCACGCTGGACAACGCCAAGTTCCTGGCGCCCGTGGCGCCAGGCGCCACGCTGCGCCTGGCGTTGCGGGAACAAGGCCGTGGTGTGGCCTTCGATGTGTTCAGCGGCGACACCGCCGTGGCGCGCGGGCAGTTCAGCCCGGGTGCGGACTGACAAAGCACGCATGAGCGTCATCCCGCCCGCCGAACCTCGGCAGGCCGCCAAGCAGGCGGCCGAATGGGCCGCGCGCCGCGAACAGGGCAGCCGCTGGGCGCTGCAGTTCATGGCCTGGGTGGCGGTGGCGCTGGGCCGCCCGGTGGCCCGCCTGCTGCTGCACCCCATCACCCTGTATTACGTGCTGTTCGCGCCGGCGGCGCGGCGCCATTCGCGGCGCTACCTGCAGCGCGTGCTGGGCCGGCCGGCCAACTGGCGCGACGGCTACCGCCACGTGCACAGCTTCGCGTCCACCGTGCTCGACCGCATCTACTTCGTGCGCGGGCAGCTGCAGCATTTCGAGATCCGCGTGGTCGGCGGCCCCGTGATCGACGCCTGCCTGGCCGACGGCCGCGGCGCCTTCCTGGTGGGCGCGCACATCGGCAGCTTCGAGGCGCTGCACGCCATCGGCGACACGCGGCCCGGCTTGCAGGTTTCGATGGTGATGTACCCCGACAACGCCCGCATGATCCACAACGTGCTGCAGGCGCTGGCGCCCGATTTCAAGCTGGGCATCATCGCCATCGGCCGGCCCGGTTCGACCCTGGCCATCCGCGACGCGCTGAACGGCGGCGGCGTGGTCGGCCTGCTGGGCGACCGCTCGCTGGCCCCCGACGGCGGCCGCGCCACCAGCGGAGCCGGCCGGCTGGCCATCCCATTCCTGGGCCTGCCCGCCACCTTCACCGACGGCCCGCTGCGCCTGGCCCTGGTGCTCAAGCGCCGCGTGATGTTCATGGTCGGCCTCTACCTGGGCGGCAATGTCTACGAAGTGCGCGTTGAAACGCTGGCCGACTTCAGCCAGCCGCCGGCCAGCCCGCAAGACCGCGAAGCCCTGATGCACGCCGCCCTGCATGCCTATGTGGCCAAACTGGAAGCGCTGGTGCATGAAGCCCCCTACAACTGGTTCAACTTCTATGATTTCTGGTGTGAAGAAGAGCATGTCTAACGTCGGGATGACGGGCCTCAAGGCACTGCTGGTGTGCACGCTGCTGAGCACGGCGCCCGCCTGGGCGGCCTTCGACCTGAACGCCCTGACCGGACTGCTGGCGCAGAAGAAGAACGCCGAGGCGCGCTTCACTGAAGAGCGTTTCGTCACCGGCCTGGACGGCCCACTGCGGGCCAGCGGCACGCTCAGCTTCAGCGCGCCCGACCGCTTCACGCGGCAGACCCTGGAACCGCAGGCCGAGGCCATGATCGTCGACGGCAACAGCCTGATCCTGAAGCGCGGCGGGCGCAGCCGGCAGATGGCGCTGGACGCCGTGCCCGAAGTGACGGCCCTGGTCGAAGCCGTGCGCGGCACCTTCACCGGCAACGCGACCACGCTGCAAAAACACTTCGACGTGAAGGTGGAAGGCAGCGCCGCGCTGTGGACGCTGACCCTCAAACCGCGCGCCAGCCGCCTGGCCGCGCAGGTGCGCGAGGTACAGATCGCCGGCCAGGGCAGTGACCTGCGCAGCATCGCGCTGTGGCTGGCCGGCGGCGACCATTCGCTGATGCTCATCGAGCCCGTCGTCAAATGAACGACCAGCTACCGCTGCGCCGCCGCATCACCGTGCTGCTGGTCTGGCTGGCCCTGGTCGGGCTGGCGGTCTGGCAGATCACGCGCACGTCTTTCGTCGCCGACCTCAGCGCTTTCATGCCGGCCAGCCCCGACGCGCAACAGCGCGTGCTGATCGAGCAACTGCAAAGCGGCACGGTGGCGCGCACCCTGCTCGTCGCCATCGACGGCGGCGACGCGGTGGCCCGCGCGCAGGCCTCACGCGGGCTGGCCACCGCCATGCGCGCCAGCGGCCTGTTCGAGCAGGTCAACAACGGCGAAACCGACGCCTGGGCGGGCACCGGCACCTGGCTGTTCGAACACCGCTACCAGCTCAGCCCGGCGGTGGACGCCGCCCACTTCACGCCGGCCGGCCTCAAGTCGGCCCTCAATGACACGCTGTCGCTGCTGGGCACGCCGATGGGCAACAGCCTGAAGCCGCTGCTGGACAAAGACCCGACGGGCGAGACCCAGCGCATCGCCGAAAGCCTGATCCCCAGCAGCGCGCCGCGCAGCGAAGAAGGCGTGTGGGCTTCGCGCCAGCCAGGGCAAAACGGCCGCGCCTTGCTGGTGGCCGGCACGCTGGCTGCGGGCTCGGACCTGGACGCGCAAGACATCGCGCTGAGCCGCGTGCGCAGCGAATTCACCAAGCTGACGCAGGCGCCTGCCGCGTCGCCCGCGCTGAAAGGCCTGAAGGACCTGACCCTGCGACTCAGCGGCGCCCCGGTGTTCAGCACCGACAGCCGGCGCCAGATCGAAACCGAAATCCGCTGGCTGACGATGGTGGGCACGGCGCTGATGAGCGGTCTGCTGCTGCTGGCTTTCGCCTCCTTGCCGGCGCTGTTCACGGCCATGCTGCCGGTGGTCAGCGGGGTGCTGATGGGGGTGGTGGCGGTGAGCCTGTTCTTCGGCTCGGTGCACGGCATCACGCTGGGCTTTGGCACCACGCTGATCGGCGAGGCGGTGGACTACGCCATCTATTTCCTCATCCAGGCCCGCGTGGGCGGCTGGCGGCTGTGGCTGAAGGGCAGTTGGCCCACGGTGCGCCTGGGCCTGCTGACCTCGGTTTGCGGCTTCACGGCGCTGGTGTTCTCGGGCTTTCCGGGGCTGGCGCAACTGGGCGTGTTCTCGGTGGCCGGCCTGCTGGGCGCGGCCCTGGCCACACGTTTTGTGCTGCCGGTGCTGGCGCCCCACGGCGCCAAGGGCACCGGCCTGCGCCGGCAGATGGGCCACTTCGCGGGCTGGGCCGTGCGCGGCCTGCCGCGTCTGAAGTGGCCGCTGCTGGCGTTGGGCGTGGCGGCGGCCGCGCTGCTGCTGGTGCGCGGTGATTTGTGGCGCGCTGAACTGAGTTCGTTGAGCCCGGTTTCGAAAGAAGCGCTGGACCTGGACGCCAGTCTGCGCGCCGACCTCAGCGCCGGCGACAGCCGCAGCCTGGTGGTGGTGCAGGCGGCGGACCTGCAGGCCACGCTGCAACTGGCCGAAAAGGTGATGCTGCTGTTGGACCCGCTGGTTGAACGCGGCGCCATCGGCGGCGTCGACAGCGTCACCCGCTGGCTGCCCAGCCTGGCCACGCAGCAGGCCCGGCAAGCGGCCCTGCCCGACGCCGCCACGCTGCAGGCCGCGCTGGTGCAGGCCACGCAAGGCGGCCCGCTGAAGGCCGAACGGCTGGCGC
>JAYVBO010000297.1:0-1511 GCA_043750435.1 Betaproteobacteria bacterium
CCTCAGCCCTGTCCTCAGCCCTGTCGTCAGCGCCCTGGCCCGCCCGCCGGCTGGCATACCCAAGGCGGCCCGCGCCCGGGCCCAGCGCGACTGGGAGCGGGGTCTGGCGCATATGCAGGCCCGCAACTGGGCCTTGGCCGCACAGGCATTTGGCCGTGCCACGCGGGCGGCGCCGCTCGACGGCCTGTACTGGATCAATCTGGCCAACGCCTTGCGCCAGGCTGGCGAACTGCCCCGGGCGCTGGACGCCGCGCGCCAGGCCGTGCGGCTGGATGCACACAACCCGGAGGCCCTGCGCCTGGTGGGCGACTGCTGCCTGGGTCTGCACCGCTATGTCGAAGGCGCGCAAGCCCTGGGTGCCCTGGAAGGGGCCGGGCACACGGAAACGGACGCCATGCTGCAGCACGCATCCCTGCTGCACACCCTGGGCCGCTACGAAGAGGCCACGGCGGTGCTGCTGCGCGCCTTGTCGAAAGACCCGGCGCTGGTGCGCGGCCATGGCTTGCTGGGCGACATCTGCCGCGACCGTGGCCTCAAGCGCGAGGCGGTGGAGTGCATCAAGACGGTGTTGGCCCTGGAGCCCGACAACCTGGAAGCGTTGTCGCGCCTGTCGCTGGAAAAGCGCCACCTGTGCGATTGGGCCGACTTCGACTCCGACCTGCAAAAGCTGCAGAGCTTGCTGGAGGCGCTGCCAGCCGGACGGCCGGTGATGACCGCCACCTTCAGCTTGTTGTCGCTGCCGCTGCCGCCGGCGCTGCACCTGAAAGCCGCACAGGGCGACGCCCTGGCACTGTGCCATGGCCTGCAGCCGCTGCCGGCGGTGCTGCCAGCGCAGCGGCCCGGCCCGCGCATCCGTCTGGGCCTGGTGTCCTTCGACTTTCGCGACCACCCGGTGTCGCAGCTGCTCTTGCCGGTGCTGGAACAGATCGACCGCCAGCGCTTCGAGCTGTGGCTGTATTCCAGCGGCCCCAACGACGGGTCGGCGCTGCGCCAGAGGGCGGTGAGCGCGGCTGACCACTTCATTGAACTGCAGGGCCTGTCTGACGCGCAGGCCGCTGAGCGCATCCGCGCCGACGGCGTCGACTTGCTGGTCGACCTGATGGGCCACACGCGCGGCGCGCGGGCCGGCATCTTCGCGCGCAAGCCCGCGCCGGTGCAGGCCGGCTACTTGGGGTTCCCGGGCAGCACGGGCATGGCCTGCATCGACTACATCGTGGGCGACCCCTTGGTCACGCCGCTGGAACTGGCCGCCAACTACAGCGAGAAGCTGGCCCTGCTGCCGCTGACCCTGCAACCCAACGGCGCCGAGCGCCCGCTGCCCCAGCCCATGACACGCACCCAGGCCGGGCTGCCTGAAGGGGCCTTCGTGATGTGCGCCTTCAACCACACCTACAAGTTCGGCCCTGAGGCCTTCGACGCCTGGTGCGCCGTGCTGCGTGACGTGCCGCATGCCGTGCTGTGGCTGCGCGAAACCAACCCGCAGTTCCATGCCCAGGTGCTGCAAGAAGCGG
>JAYVBO010000298.1:0-1510 GCA_043750435.1 Betaproteobacteria bacterium
CGCCAGGCCCCGGAACACACCCTGGGGCGCCGGCTTGCCCCAGCCACCTCGCTCGGCGGCGGCGTTGAGCACGGCCAGGGACTTCGGGTTGCCGGCCAGCAGCTTGCGGCGCAGCGCCAGCGGGTCCTGCCGGGTGGCGTGCGCAAGTTCGTCGATAAAGGATTCAACGTAGATGGTGTTCTGGTTCAGGTTCACGCCGCGCCAGAAGCCGGCCGGCACATGCGGGTTGCGCATGGCGTGGTCGATCAGCAGGTTGGGGAAGCTGTAGCCGAACATGGCCTCGCCCCCGCCGTTGTTCAGGCCCTGAAAAGTAGCAGGGTCTTTGCCGTTGGCCACCATCTGCGGCGCCACGCTGGCCAGAATGCTCTGGCCCGAGATGCGCATGTGCAGCGCGGTGACATTGCCTTGCGCGTCCAGCCCGGCGGTCATCTTGCATTGCGTGATGGGGTGGTAGCGGCCGTGCGTCATGTCTTCTTCGCGCGTCCACAGCAGCTTCACCGGCGTGCCCGGCAGCTGCCTGGCGATCTGCACCGCCTGGGTCACCCAGTCGTGTACCGCACCGCGCCGGCCGAAGCCGCCGCCGAGGTGAATCTTGTAGACCTCGCATTGCGCCGGCGTCAGGCCCGCCGCTTCGGCGGTGGCGGCCAGCGCGGCTTCACCGTTCTGTGTGGGCGTCCAGACCTCGCAGCGCTCGGGCGTCCACTTGGCGGTGGCGTTCATCGGCTCCATCGTGGCGTGGTTCTGGTGGGGGTAGGCGTAGACCGCTTCCACCTTGCGCGCCGCGCCGGCCAGCGCGGCTTTCGCGTCGCCCTTGCTGTTGCCCACCACCGCCTGCTCGGCGTCCAGGCCGGCTTTCAGGATGGCGTTGAAGTCGGCTTGCTGGATGCTGCCGTTGGGCCCGTAATCCCATTCCAGCGGCAGCGCGTCCAGCGCTTTCTTGGCATGCCACCAGGTGTCGGCCACCACCGCCACCGCGTTGTCGCTGACCGCCAGCACGCGCTTCACGCCGGGCATCTTGGCGATGGCCGACGCGTCGTGGCTCTTGAGCTTGCCGCCGAAAACCGGGCAGGCCAGGATGGCTGCGTTCAGCAGGCCGGGCATCTGCACGTCGGCGCCGTAGACCTGCTTGCCGGTGGTCTTGTCCACCGTGTCCAGCCGCGCCAAGCGCTTGCCGGCCAGCTTCCAGTCTTTCGGGTCTTTCAGCACCACGGTGGTGGGCGCGGTCAGCTTGCCGGCCGCGGCAGCAACCTTGCCGTAGCTGGTCTTGCGCTGGCTGCCGGCGTGCGTGATGACACCCGCTGCGGCGCTGCACTCGGCCGCCGGCACTTTCCACTCATCGGCCGCGGCTTGCACCAGCATCATCCGCGCAGCCGCGCCGCCCTTGCGCACGTAGTCGTGGCTTTCGCGTATGCCGCGGCTGCCGCCGGTGCTGAAGTTGCCCCAGACGCGCTTGCGCGCCAGGCTCTGGCCGGGTGTGGGGTATTCGGTGGTCACGCGCGCCCAGTCGCAG
>JAYVBO010000299.1:0-3607 GCA_043750435.1 Betaproteobacteria bacterium
CGCGCTGCCCGACGGTGGCGCTGATCGGGCCGTCCAGTTCCGACGGTCTGCGCTCAGCCCTGTCGTGGTTGGACCGCCGCGCGGCGCAGGCCCGCAAGCAGGCAGCCAAGTTCGACGGCACGCCTATCGACGTGGCGGTGCAGGCCGGCTACCGGCTGCTGTCGAACGCGGCCCTGTTCAACAGTTCGGCGACGATTTCCGACAGCGACCTGGGCGAATTGCACGGTCGTCCGATGGATGAATTCCTGCGCCGTCGCATGGCCCGCGTGCTGGGTTCCGAAGCCCAAGGCCCATCTGCTCCGCAGCTGACTTTCGTGCGCACCATCGCCAGCGACGACGTGGTGCTGCAGGCCCTGGCCGACGAACTGAAACTGCGCCTGCCGGCCGACGGTTCGCGCCGCGTGGTGCTGGTGACCGAAAGCGATTCCATCTATTCGCGCACGCTGGAACGCCGCTTCAGCCGGTTGATCAAACCGCTGCGCAACGGCCGGAGTAACAACGAAGACCACGTCTACTTCTTTCGAGGTGTCGATGGCGTGACGCTGCGCGATGGCGTCGAGCGCAGCGCGCCCACCAAGGCCGATCCGGCCGCCGCCATCGAATGGCCGGAAACGCGCGACCAGCTCGACTACCTGCGGCGCATGGCGCAGGCGTTGCGGCGCAGTGAAACGCTGCAGGCGGCGCCGGGCGCCGAGGCGATGGGCGGCATCGGCCCCATCGGCGCCATCGGCATCTTCGCGAACGACGTGCACGACAAGTTGCTGATCTTGCAGGCGCTGCATGACAGCTTCCCCGACAAGGTGTTTTTCACCACCGACATGGACGCCCGCTACCTGCACCCGCGCACCTTGCCCTTCACGCGCAACCTGGTGGTGGCGTCCAGCCTGCCGCTGCGTTTCGCACCCCAGGCTGCCGCCTCGGCGGCGTCGGCCCGCGGCAACGCGCGTTCGCTGCAGACCGGCACGCCGCCGTTTCGCGACGTCTACCAGGCGGCCACCTATGTGGCTGCGCGGCTGGCGGCGTGCAAATCGCCCTGCGCCGACATCCGCAGCCAGGCGCAGGCCGTCATCGCGCAGCCCACGGTCTATGAAATCGGCCGAGCCAGCGCAGTGGCCCTGGCGGGTTTCGGCGCATCGCCCCAGGTGCCGCAAGAACCCGCGTCCACCTACCAGGTCGGCCTGGCGACTTTCCTGGCGCTGATGGCCATGGGCCTGGTGATGTGGCCTTCCACGCCGGCCGTGCGCTGCGCGCGCGACGCGGTCATCGGCGCGGGCTCGGCGGCCGGCGAACGGCAGGGCGGCTACAGCCGGCTGGCCGCGGCCTTCGCTTTGGTCTACGCGGGGCTGTTCGCCTGCGCCGTGGGCTCGGTCGTGGAGGCGCTGTGGCCGGGCAGTCTGGGTCTGAGTGGCGTGCTGGCCTGGGGTGGGCTGGCGGCGCTGGCCTCGCTGGTGCTTTATCCGGGCGCACGGGCCTTCGGCGCCACCGGTTCCTGGCGCCAGGGCCAGACCTGGCGGCCGGCGCTGGGTGGTGCGCTGCTGCTGGTCACCATCTGGGCGGCCTGGCTGTTGCTGGGCACTGCCAAGTCGGCGGCTGACGGTGAGCCGCTGGCCTGGCTGTCGGGCATCAGCGGCTGGCCTTCGCACCTGCTGAACCTGCTGGCGCTGGTCTGCGGCGTGGCCACGCTGGACCGGCTGTGGTCGGGCATCGCCGATGCCCGCAGGGCCGACGAAGACTGGCTGGGCCTGAGCGGCCTGGCGCGCACCGACGTGGGCTACGGGGCGCCTGTTCCGGGCCTGCCGCACGGCGCTGGTCGCTGGCGCCGGGCGGTGCACTGGCTGGGCCAGCGCACGCTGCTGGGCTGGCGCCGGCCCGAGGGCCACTCTGTGCAGTTTGCCGAACTGTGGCGCGGCTACCAACAGCGCGGTGCGGCCTTGCCGCGCGGCATGCGGGTGGCCTTCTGGACGGTGATGGCGGCCTGCGGTGCCGGCCTGCTCTTCTGGGCCTTCAGCGACCACGAACTGCCCGAGGTGCCGGTGCGAGGCGCGAGCCACCGCGCCCTGATCGGCACGGCCTATGTCGCCACGCTGTGGTTGCTGCCCCTGGTGGTGGTGGCGGTGGCCGACGCCACCATGCTGGCCTGGCGCTTCCTGCGCATGCTGGGCACCGAGCGCACGCTCTACGCCCCGGCCACGGTGCAGCGCTTCGCGAGCGCGCTGGGCCCGGTGCAGGCCGAAGTCTGGATGCGCCCGGTGGCGGCCGAGGCGGCCGAACGTGGCGCCGCCGACCCCGTTGCCGGCGCGCCCGGCCACTCCTTGCTGGACGATTGGATCGACATCCAGGTCATCGCGCGCCGCACCCGCGCGGTGGCGCCCCTGGTGGTGGCGCCTTTCCTGATGCTGGCGCTGATGGTGGTGGCGCGCAGCCGGCTCTTCGACAACTGGTCGCTGAGCTGGCCCATCGCCACCGCCGCCGCGCTGTATGTGCTGTGGCTGGGCCTGCTGGCCCTGCTGCTGAAGCAGGCCGCCGAAGACTGCCGCACGCGGGCTTTGGCGCGCATGAACGCCGACCTGCGCTGGATGGCCGGTGCCGACGACGCCCGCAAGGCGCTGGTTGAACCGATGAAGCGGCTCATCGCGGCGGTAGAGGCCGAGCGCAGCGGGGCATTCGCGCCGCCATTTGACCAGCCCTTCTTCAAGGGCTTGCTGGTGCCGCTGGGTGGGGCCGGTGGCGCTCAGTTGTTCGAGCGGCTGTTGCTGGCCAACTGAAACCGGCTCGTCTTGCGCACCCCCGGCCTGGTCTGTGGCGCGCCGGGGGTTAGCCCTGAGCGCGCTTGCCTTGACACCTCCGCGACAGGTGCCTACAGTGGCGTATCGCTATGCGGACCACTGTTCCGCTAATAGGAACGCAAAAAACATGAGTCAGGCCACGGCGAAAGCCATGCCCGCCGTGGGTGAACCCGGCGGCACCCGCCACCACAGTGCCGACGGCATCACGCCGGCGGCGTGGCGCCGCCTGTTCAGCTGGAAGTCGCTGGTCATCACCGTGTGCGTGCTGTTCACGGTCTACATCGCCGTGGTGCCGCTGGGCTTCTTGCTGTGGCAAAGCTTCTTCACGCCGCAGACAGCCAGCAAGGCCGCCGAGTTCACCTGGGGCAACTACCTCACTGCCTACACCAGCAGCGACACCGCGCGGCTGTTCTTCACGTCGGTGCAATTTGCCATCGGCACGGCCAGTTTTTCCTTCGTCGTCGGCACCACGCTGGCCTGGATGAACGAGCGCACCAACACGCCCTTCAAGAGCCTGTTCTTCGCGATGTCGCTGATCCCGCTGGTCATCCCCGGCATCCTGTTCACCGTCGCGTTGATCCTGCTGGGCAGCCCCAAGATCGGCCTCGTCAATCTGTCGTTGATGGCGCTGTTCAACCTGGACGGCCCGGTCTTCAACATCTATTCGATGTGGGGAATGATCTGGGTCGATGGCCTGCACTACAGCCCGGTGGCCTTCCTGCTGATGACGGCCGCCTTCCGCGCCATGGACCCGTCGCTGGAAGAGAGCGCGATGATGAGCGGCGCGAACGTCTTCCAGGTGCTCTGGCGCGTGACCCTGA
>JAYVBO010000300.1:0-3607 GCA_043750435.1 Betaproteobacteria bacterium
AGTCGCGCAACTTGACGGCGTGTTGCAGGTCTTCGACGCTGTAGGTCGGCGTGGCTTGCGCGCGGGCCAGGCCTGCGGCGGCCAAGGCGGCCAGGCCCATCAGGTCGCGGCGCTTCATGTTCAGGGCCCCGTCACTTTGCGGTCGGCATGGCGAATTCGGCGCCTTTGGCTATGCTGGCCGGCCAGCGCTGCATCACGCTTTTTTGCTTGGTGTAGAAGCGCACGCCCTCTTCGCCATAGGCGTGCATGTCGCCGAACAGGCTCTTCTTCCAGCCGCCGAAACCGTGCCAGGCCATCGGCACGGGTATGGGCACATTGATGCCCACCATGCCGACCTGCACGCGGCGCGAAAACTCGCGCGCCACGCCGCCGTCGCTGGTGAACAGCGCCACACCGTTGCCGAATTCGTGGGCGTTGACGAGCTGCAGTGCGGCCGCGAAGTCGGGCACGCGCACGCAGGCCAGCACCGGGCCGAAGATCTCTTCCTTGTAGATGCGCATGGAAGGCAGCACGTGGTCGAACAGCGTGCCGCCCGTGAAGAATCCGTTCTCGTAACCGGCGACCTGGTGGCCGCGTCCATCGACCACCAGCGTGGCGCCTTCGGCCGCGCCGATGCCGATGTAGCCCTCGATGCGGTCGCGCGCTTCCTTGGTGACGATGGGGCCCATCTCGGCATCCAGTTCCATGCCGTTCTTGATCTTCAGCGCCCGGGCGCGTTCGGCCAGCAGCGGCACGATCTTGTCGGCCACGTCGCCCACCAGCACCGCCACCGAAATGGCCATGCAGCGTTCACCGGCACTGCCGTAGCCGGCGCCGATCAGCGCATCGACCGCCTGGCCGATGTCGGCGTCGGGCATCACCACCATGTGGTTCTTGGCGCCGCCCAGGGCCTGCACGCGCTTGCCGTGGTGGGCGCCCGTCTCGTAGATGTACTGGGCAATCGGCGTGCTGCCGACGAAGCTCAGTGCCATCACGTCGGGGTGGGTCAGCAGCGTGTCCACCGCCAGCTTGTCGCCCTGCACCACGCTGAAGATGCCGTCGGGCAAGCCGGCTTGCTTCATCAGTTCGGCCATGAACACTGCGGCACTGGGGTCGCGTTCGCTCGGCTTCAGAATGAACGCATTCCCGCAGGCAATGGCCACCGGGAACATCCAGCACGGCACCATGCACGGGAAGTTGAAGGGCGTGATGCCGGCCACCACGCCCAGCGGCTGGCGCAGCGTCCAGTTGTCGATGGCGGTGCTGACCTGGTCGGTGTAGTCGCCCTTCAGCAACTGCGGCACGCCGCAGGCGAATTCGACGATGTCGATGCCGCGCATCACCTCGCCCTGGGCGTCGGTGAAGACCTTGCCGTGCTCGGCGGTGATCATCGCGGCCAGGGTGTCGCGGTGCTGGTTCATCAGCGCCAGGAAGTTGTTCATCACGCGGGCGCGGCGTATCGGCGGGGTGTCGCCCCAGGCCGGCTGCGCAGCCTTGGCGGCGGCCACGGCGGCATGCACATCGTCGGCGCTGGCCAGCAACACCTGGCGGGCCGCCGCACCAGTGGTGGGATTCCAGACGGTCTGGGTGCGCGTGCCGGTTCCGCGCTGTGCCTGGCCAGCGTACCAATGGGTGATGTCGGTGGTCTGGGTGAAAGCTTCGGGTGCGCCCATGCTGTGTTTCTCCTGAAACGAGCAGTTTATTTCGGATCGTTTTCCGGCGTCATCGGGAAACACGCAGGCAAAAAAAAACCCGCTGCGCGAACAGCGGGTTGGGAAAAGTCCTCCGAGGAGGACGTCGTTGGGACGTTGGGTACCGCGCTGCAGGACAATCGGCTGTCTCTGCTGTCACGCCACCGATGGCCTGAAATCTATCGGCAGCCCGTCAGCCCGACCATCCCCCAACCTGCGGAAGCCGCCGTGACCCCCCTAACTCCGAATGGACCGGGACCCACCCCGCTGACCGACGCCGATATCGAGCGCCTGGAAACCCTGCTCGACGCCTTGCCCGAGCCGCTGCAGCCGCTGGACGTGTCGGCGCTGGACGGCTATTTGTGCGGCGTGCTGCTGCAGCCACAACGCCCGCCGCCGGCGCGCTGGCTGCCAGTGGTGACCGACGTGGAAGGCCGCCCCACGCCGGCCAGCGTCGCCCCGGCCGCCCTGCAGGAATTGCAGGCCCTGGTGCTGCGCCGCCACGCCGAACTGGACCGCGCCATCGCCGAGCGGCAGTGGTTCGACCCGTGGATTTATCAGCTGGAAGACGAAGCCGAACCGGCCGAGTGCGTGCTGCCCTGGGTGGCAGGCTTCGCCGCCGCGATGGAAACCTTCCCCGCGCTGATGGCCATGAGCAACCCCGAACTGGTGGAGCCGCTGGCCCTGCTGTTCATGCATTTCGACCCGGAAGACCTGGAAGACGCCGACGCGCTGCTGGCCGTCATCGAAACCCTGGAACCGCCCAGCGACCTGGGTGAAGCGGTGCAGGACACCGTCCGCGCGCTGATGCTGATCGCCGACGTGTCGCGCCCGCGCATGCCGGCGAAGCCCGCCCACCGCACGCCGCGCAACAACCAGCCCAAAGGCCCGGCGCGGCGCGGCTACCGCTAGCGGGCGTCAGACGCCGAACACCGCCCGGGCGTGCCAGCCCAGGCCTTGCGCCACGCTGGCAAAGCGGTCGCCGCGAACGCGTTCGGCCTTGGGAAAGCCCGCCGCGATGCGGTCCACCAGCGGCGTCAGGCCGGTCGAGCCGCCGGTGAAATACAGCACGTCCACATCGCCGGGCGCCACGCCGGCCATTTGCGCCGTTTCGGCAGCGGCCTGCACGATGCGCTCCAGGTCGGTCTCGATGGCCGCCGCCGCCTGGGCTTCCTGCAGCTGCGCTTGCAGGCCGCGTTCCAGCAGGCCCAGGTCGATGTCGGCGCGGCCGGTCAAGGCCACGTCAATTTTGGCCTGCTCGGCCGCTGCCGCCAGCGCGTGGCCCAGGCGGTCTTGCACCGTGGTCATCAGCCTGGCGTGGTGGCGCGGGTCGGCGTACCAGGTCTTCATGCTGCGCAATTCGGCGATGCGGCCGGGCGCGTAGACGGTGTTGATCAGATGCCAGGTGGCCAGGTCGAAGTAGACGCTGCTGGGCACCTCACGCGGGGCCTCGTTGGCGTGCTTGGAATTGACCGGCGGGCGCCTCGTGCGGTAGCCCAGCAGCGGCAGGATGCTGGCCATTTCCACATGCCGGTCGAAGTCGGTGCCGGCCAGGTGGACGCCGTGGTTGCCCAGGATGTCGTCGCGACGGTCAACCCGGCCGCGCCGTTCAGGGCCGACGCGAACCAGTGAAAAGTCCGACGTGCCGCCGCCGATGTCGGCCACCAGCACCAGTTGTTCGCGCGTGACCTGGCTTTCGTGGTCCAGCGCGGCGGCGATGGGTTCGTACTGAAACTGCACCTCGGTGAAGCCGACGTCGCGCGCTGCCGTGTCCAGCGCAGCCTGGGCCTGGGCGTCGCGCTCGGGGTCGCCGTCCACGAAAAACACCGGCCGGCCCAGCACCACGCGGCTCAGGGCGTGGCCGGCTTCGGCCTCGGCCAAGGTTTTCAGCCGGCGCAGATAGCCCGTCACCACATCACGGTAGCGCACCGAGCGGC
>JAYVBO010000301.1:0-3605 GCA_043750435.1 Betaproteobacteria bacterium
CTTGGCGCCGCGCCTGGTGCCCGGCGACATCGAAAATTTCAAACTCACCTGGCCGACCGATTTCGCGCTGGCCGCGCGCTTGCTGGAGACGCGATGACCTCCCCAACACCCGCATGCCTGATGCGCATCGGCGAAGGCTGGGACACCCACCAACTGGTCACCGGCCGGCCTCTGGTGCTGGGCGGCGTGACCATCCCGCACAGCCACGGCCTGCTCGGCCATTCCGACGCCGATGCCTTGCTGCACGCCATCACCGACGCCCTGCTGGGCGCCGCTGCGCTGGGCGACATCGGCCGTCATTTCCCCGACACCGCCGCCGAATTCAAAGGCGCCGATTCGGTGGTGCTGCTGCAGGAAGCTGCGCGGCGCGTGGCGGCAGCCGGCTACGCCATCGTCAACATCGACAGCACCATCGTCGCGCAGGCGCCCAAGCTGGCCGCGCACATTCCGGCCATGTGCGCGCGCATCGCAGCCGCGTTGGGCCTGGACGTGGGAGCGGTCAACGTCAAGGCCAAGACGGCCGAGAAGATGGGCCCTGTGGGCGAAGGCCGCGCCATCGAAGCCCGGGCGGTGTGCCTGCTGGTGCGCGCGGCAGCCTGAAGCGGCAGCGGCAGCGGCAGCGGCCGCAGTTCAGCCTCAGGGCGCCCGTTTGAGGCGCAAATGCGCCATCAGGCCGCCGTCGGCCGCGTTGGCCAATTCCAGGCTGCCTCCCATGCGCTGCATGGCCTTTTCGACGATGGCCAGGCCCAGGCCAGCGCCGGTGGCGGCGGTGCGCGCGGCGTCGCCGCGGAAGAAGGGCGTGGTCAGCTGCGGCAGCTTTTCAGGGCTGACGCCGGGGCCGTGGTCGCGCACGCTCAAGATCACCCAGGGCCCGGTCTTCTGTGCCGTGACCACCACGTCGGCCACGCCGGTGTAGGTGCCGCGGCCATAGCGGCGGGCGTTCTCGAAGAGGTTGAGGAAGACGCGGCCGAGTTCGGTTTCGTCGGCCATCACCACCAGGTCGGCGGGTATCTTCGAGGTGATGCGGATCTGCGTCGGGTCGCGGAAGACACTGGATTCACGCGCCAGCAGGGGCGTCACGTCCACCGGCCGCACCTGGGTTTCGCCCGGCCGGGCGTAGTCCATGAACTTGTCGATGATGGCGTCGAGCTGGTCGATGTCCAAAGCCATATTGGCCTTGGCTTCCTCGTCGGACACGCTCATCTCGGTTTCCAGGCGCAGCCGGGCCAGCGGCGTGCGCAGGTCGTGGCTGATGCCGGCCAGCATCACCGCGCGGTCTTCTTCAACGCGGGCCAGCTCGCGGGCCATGCGGTTGAAGCCCATATTGACCTCGCGGATCTCGCTGGTCAGGGTGTTCTCGTCCAGCCGCGAATCGAGGTCGCCTTCGCGGATGCGGCTGGCAGCAAATGACAGCTGCCGCAGCGGCCGGTTGATCAGGCTGGCGATGGCCACCGAGGCCACCAGCGTGGCGGCCAACGCGATGCCCGTCCAGATCATCCAGGTGCTCTGGTTCAGCGGGCTGGCGTGGGTGGCATCGGCCTGCAGCCAGTAGCGGTCTCGGTCTATGGAAAACCCCACCCACAGGCCCGGCGCGCCGTTCACGCTGCGCGCCACGACGGCGTCGGGGCCCAGCACGCTGCGCAGTTGCTGGCTGACCAGCCGGGTGTAGCGGTCGGTCTCGAAGCTTTCCCACTGATCGGCCGGTTCACGTGGGGTGACGCGGGTGGCCTCTTGGGCGCTCAGGCCCTTCAGCAGGGTGACGCGGTTGATGCCGTCGGTCTGCTTCAGCGCGGCGCGTGCCAGGCTCACCAGGCCCGCCGTCTGCCGTGCTGATTGCACCGCGCGCGGCTCCAGTTCCAGCGCGCGCAAGGTCTGCAGCCACGCGAAGACGCCACCCGTCAGCAGAACAGCCAACAGGAAGAAGGTGCGCCAGAAAAGGCTCAGGCCTACGGCCGAGCGGCGCTGCGGGGGGAAGAGCCCCGACAGGCTATCGAGGTGGGTTCTCAGTGCGCACCATCAGGGACGAAGACATAACCGACACCCCACACCGTCTGGATGTAGCGGGGCTGCGCCGGGTCGGGTTCCAGCATCTTGCGCAGGCGCGAGATCTGCACGTCCAGGCTGCGGTCGAAGGGCTCGAATTCGCGGCCGCGCGCCAACTGCGCCAGTTTGTCGCGGCTCAGCGGTTGGCGCGGGTGGCGCACCAGGGCCTTGAGCATGCTGAACTCGCCGGTGGTCAGCGCAATCTGCTCGCCGTTCTTCGACAGGCGGCGCAGCGACAGGTCGAATTCGAACGGCCCGAAGTTCACGACCTGGGCTTCCTTCGACGGCGCGCCCGGGGCTTCGGGCGAAGGCCGGCGGCGCAGCACGGCGTGGATGCGGGCCAGCAGTTCGCGGGGGTTGAACGGTTTGGGCAAATAGTCGTCGGCGCCAACTTCCAGGCCGACGATGCGGTCCACGTCTTCGACCTTGGCGGTCAGCATGATGATGGGCGTGATGTCATTGGCGGCGCGCAGGCGGCGGCAGATCGACAGGCCGTCTTCGCCCGGCAGCATCAGGTCCAGCACGATCAGGTCCACCGTCTCGCGGGTCAGCACACGGTTCAGCGCCTTGGCGTCTTCGGCCAGCAGCACGTCGAAACCTTCCTGCGACAAATAGCGGCGCAGCAGGTCGCGGATGCGGGCGTCATCGTCCACCACCAGGATGCGGTCGGCGCGGGCGTTGGCGGTAGCGTTCATGCTCGGCTCCAAATATGTAACAGGCGCATTGTGGCGTCCGCTACCCCCGCATTTTCGGCCGCCAGCGCCATCTGTTACAAGTCTTTCGGGGACTGTGTTCACATGTTGCGCACCGCCGCAACCATCCAAGGAAAGCCATGTCACTGACGATCTTCTCAACCCGGTTTCGCCTGGCGCCTGCCGCCGTCGCCCTGTTGGCCGCCGGCAGTTCGCTGGCCGCCACGGCGCAGAGCGTGCCACCGCCATACAACGTGGTGAGCCTGAATGCCAGCGCCACGCTGGAAGTCAACAAAGACTGGCTGACCATCGTCCTTTCCACCACCCGCGACGGCCCCGACGCGGCCGTCGTTCAAGCCCAGCTGAAACAAGCGCTGGACGCCGCGCTGACCGAGGCGCGCAAGATCGCCAAGCCCGGCCAGGTAGAACTGCAGACGGGCGCGTTTTCGCTCTTTCCGCGCTATGCGCCGCCCACACCCAAACAGGCTGCGGCGGGCACGCCCGGCGGCATTTCGGCCTGGCAAGGCAGCGCGGAATTGGTGGTGGAAGGGCGCGACATGCAGGCTATCGCGCAGTTGTCGGGGCGCATCCAGACCCTGAGCATCGCCCGCGTCAGCAGTTCGCTGTCGCGTGAGGCTCGGCAGAAGGTGGAAGGCGACGTCACCGCCCAGGCCATCGACCGCTTCCGCGCCCGCGCCGATGCAGTGGCGCGACAGTTCGGCTACAGCGCTTACAGCGTGCGCGAGGTTGCGGTGTCCTCCGACCAGCCGCAAGGCGTGGTCATGGCCTACAGCCGCCAGATGGCCGTGCGTGCGGTGGCCGAAGACGCCACGCTGCCTGTGGAAGCCGGCAAGGCCACGGTGTCCATCA
>JAYVBO010000302.1:0-3605 GCA_043750435.1 Betaproteobacteria bacterium
TGCCCCAGTCTTGCGGCAAGAACTTCGTCGTGCTGCTGACCGACGGCCTGCCGTCCACCGACAAGAACGGCACCATCGTGTCCAACCCGACAACGGCCCTGACGGCCGCCGCCGCGGCCGCGGCGGCGCTGAAGGCCAAGGGCATCGAGACCTACATCATCGGCTTCGCCCTGCCCTACGGCACCGACCCGAACACGCTGGACCTGGTGGCCATTGCCGGCGGCACCGACAAGGCCTACAACGCGGGCGACGCGACCAGCCTGCAAACCGCCCTGGACGTCATCTTCACCGACATCTTCAAGAAGTCATCGGCCTTCGGTTCGGCGTCGCAGAACTCGACCTCCATCAACACCGGCAGCCTGGTCTTCCAAGGCCGCTTCGACAGCACCGACTGGTCGGGTGAACTGGTTGCGCTGCGGCCGGAGTCCACCGGTGAACTGAGCACCATCTGGAACAGCAGTGACGCGGGCCGCATACCCGCCGCCAGCAGCCGCAAGGTCTTCACGCTCAAACCCGGCACCGGCGGTGTTGAATTCAAGACCCTGGGCGACCTCAGCAGCAGCCAGCAGACCACCTTGGCCACCACCAACTGCAGCAGCACGCTGACCGGCAGCAGTTGCGCGCAGGCGCGCATCAACTGGTTGCGCGGCGAGCGCAGCCTAGAAGACCCGGCCGGCCCGCTGCGCCGCCGCTCGCGCGTGTTCGGTGACGTGATCAGCTCGGCCCCGTACTACGTCAGGAGCAGCAACACCCTGTACGTCGGCGCCAACGACGGCATGCTGCACGCCATCAACGCCACCACCGGCGACGAGCGCTTCACCTACATCCCCAACGCCGTCTTCAGCAAGCTGGTCAAGCTGACCACCTCGACCTACGTGCACGACTACTACGTCGACGGCGAGCTGGCGGTGTCCACCGACTTCGAGACCCCGGGCAAGTCCATCCTGGTCGGCTCGCTGGGCCGCGGTGGCAAGGCGCTGTACGCGTTGGACGTTACCTCACCGGCCAGCTTCGGCGCCAGCCAGGTGATGTGGGAATTCACCGACGCCGATCTGGGGCTGGCGCTGGGCAAGCCGGTGATCGTGATGCTGAACAACGGCCGCGCGGCGGTGATGATCGGCAATGGCTACAACAGCAGCAACGAGCGCGCCTTCCTCTTTCTCATCGACCTGCTCAACGGCACGCTGATCCGCAAGATCGACACCGGGGCGGGCAGTTCCAGCGCCACCAACGGCCTGGCCACGCCACGCGGCTGGGACCTGGACGGCAACGGCACGGTGGACCTGGTCTACGCCGGCGATCTGCTGGGCAATGTCTGGAAGCTGAACCTCAAATCCGCGACCCCGTCCGACTGGGCTAGCAGCTACACCGCCAGCAGCCTGCCCGCGCCGATGTTCGTGGCCAAAGACAGCAGCGGCAACCGCCAGCCCATCACCGGCATGATCGGCGCGGGCATGAACGCGCGCAAAGGTGACCGCAACTTCGGCAAGCGTTTCATCTTCTTCGGCAGCGGGCGCTACATCACCACCACTGATGTGTCCAACAGCGCCGCGCAGTCCTGGTACGGCTTGATCGACGACGACGCCGTCATCGCTGCGCGCAGCGAACTCAAGGCGCGCAGCATCGACCTGGAAACGACAGTCGGCACCAACTTCGCGCGCTCGTTCTCGCTGGCCGTCACCGGCGACATGGCGGGCAAGCGCGGTTGGTACATCGACCTGGTGTCACCCACGCTGGGCAACACCGGCGAACGCATGGTGGGCGAACACAAGTTCTTCGGCTCGGTGCTGCTGGCGTCCAGCATGATTCCCAGCACCGACGTCTGCACGCCGGGCGGCACCGGCTACCTGAACGCCATCGACCCCTTCACGGGGGCGAATGTGACCAACCTGTTCTTCGACGCCAACAACGACCTGCTGTTCAACGACAGCGACCGCATCGGCACGGGCCGGGTCGCCATCGGCTCGATCAGCCCGGGCATCAACCTGCCCAGCGACGCCATCCTGATCGGCAACCGCCTGGTCACCAGCGGCACCAGCGGCGACATCCGCAGCCTGAGCGTGAACAACCCGGTGCGCAACGGCCGCATCTCGTGGCGTGAGGTGGTGAACAAATGAACGCCCCGCCCTTGCCCGCTGCGCGGCGCCGCAAACGCGGTTTCACCTTGATTGAAGTGATGATCACGGTGGCCATCCTGGGCATCTTGATGTCGGTGGCCCTGCCCAGCTACCAGTCACAGGTGCTGCGCACCAAGCGCGCGTCGGCAGCCGGCTGCATCATGGAACTGGCGCAGTTCATGGAACGCGTCTACGCCAGCAACATCCGCTACGACCAGAACGCCGGCGCAGCCACCGCGCTGCCGGGCACGGCCTGCCAGAACGAACTCAGCAGCAGCTACAGCTTCGCCTTCGCAACCGCGCAGCCGCAGAGCCGCACCTTCACCATCAACGCCACGCCGGCCGGCGTTCAAGCCACGCGGGACGCCGGTTGCGGCACGCTGAGCATCGACCAGGCCGGCGTCAAAGGCGTCTCTGGCACCAGCGCCGCCGCGCAATGCTGGAAGTGAAACGGACTAGGGCCGGGCGGGCCCGGGTGCGCTCAGGTCCAAGTGGCCGGCATCGTTCCAGCCCACCAGGCTGAAGCCTTCGGGCGTCCACAGCAGGCGGTTGATGGTGGCGTTGGCCACCTGCCAGGTGCGCGGGGCGCGCAGGTCAACGCGGTTGGCGGCGCGGTACAAACAGTCCAGCACGCCGCCGTGGGCCACCACGGCCAGGGTCAGGCCCGCGTGGCGCTCGGCCAGGGCCTGCACGGCCTGCACGCTGCGGTCGTAAAAAGCCTGCAGCGGCTCGCCGCCACCGGGGCCGAAGTCGGGTTCGCGCAGCCGCCAGCGCAGGGTTTCATCGGGCCACTGCGCTTCAATATCGGCATAGGTGTGTCCCTCGAAGCGGCCGAAACCGCGCTCGCGCAGCGCGGCGTCTTGCTGCACCGTCAAGCCCAGGGTGGCGGCCAGCGGCGCGGCCGTCTGGCGGGCGCGTTGCAAGTCGCTGCTGACCATCACCTGGATGCCTTCGCCCTGCAGCGCCAGCGCCAGGCGTTCGGCCTGCCACAGGCCGGTGGCGTCCAGCGGAAGGTCCAGCTGGCCCTGGATGCGCGACTCGGCGTTCCAGGCCGTCTGGCCGTGGCGCAGCAAGACGATGCGGGTGGCGTCTTGCATCGGCACAGTGCGCACTCAGTGCCCGGCCGATAGCAGGCGCTGGTTCAGCGTGTAGGTGCCGCTGAAGGTGGCCTCGCCCAGCACGCGGCCGACCAATTGTTCGCGCACCTGGGTGCCGGTGAACACGCCGTCCAGCGGCAGGCGCGGCACGGCCACGGCGTAGAGCGTGAACACGTAGTGGTGGATCAGCGCGTCGTTGTAGGGCGGAAAAGGCCCGTCGTAGCCAAAGTAGTTGCCGGTCATGGCCGGGTTGCCGGCGAACCAGCCGGTGTAGTCGTTCAGGCCGTGGCGGCCGCCCAGCAGCGCCTCGGGCCCGGGCTTGCCGCGGCCTGTGAAGCCGCGGCTGAAGGCGCCTTCGGCGATTTCGGTGACGCCGGCCGGCAGGTCTGCC
>JAYVBO010000303.1:0-1508 GCA_043750435.1 Betaproteobacteria bacterium
GGCGCCGTGGCGGCGAAGTGCGGTGAGGGCAAGACGGGGTTCAGTGGATGCTGGCGGATGCCTGCGGCAGCATCAAGTAGAACACGTAGCCATGCGCCGGGAAGTCGAAGCCCCGCTCGGACTTGGCGACGCTGACGCTGCGCCGGTGGGCGCTCCAGGCTTCGGCACGTGTGGCGCAGGCGGCGTCTTTGTTTTCGCACACGATGATGCCGCCCTCGGCCAGCGCTCGGCCGTCGTCCACCCACGGTGTTTCCACGGCCGCGTCCCACAGGCTCCAGTGGCGCGGGTGGTCGGCCGCGTAGAAGGACACCGATGCGGCCAGCGCGCGCGTGCCCGATACCCAGCGCAAGGGGCTGTTGGTTTCGCGACGCCAAATGGCGTTCAGTTCATGCGCCAGCTCTTCGCGCGGCTCGGCAACGGCCGGCGTGCCCAGCGCGGCGCGCGCCTGCCACCAGATCGGCGAGAGCACAGCCACCACCACCCAGATCACCCCCAGCGTGCCCCACAAGCGGCGCAAGCTCAGCGTGGCGCCCGTGCTGTGGGCCCGGCTGACCGCCAGCAGGGCCAGGCCGAAGGCGATGGCCAGACCCCAGACCGATGCCGTGCGCGCACCGGTGATGACGGTGGCCAGCATGGTGATCAGGATGGGCAGCACGGCCAGCCACCAGATCGGTTCATTGCGCGGCAGCAGGGGCGCTATGGCGGCGTGGAAGAAACCCCGGTGGCGGGCCGGACCGGTGAGGGCCAGACGCAGCGCCAGGAAGGCCAGCAACGGAAAGACGACCTGCGCCAGCGCAAAGGTGAAGGCGCGCATCAGTGAAGCGCCGTGGCCTTCCTGGCCGGCCGCTTCCTGGGCGTATTGCAGCGGGCCGTGCACCTGCGACAGCAGCCAGTGGGCATGCGGCGCCAGGCAGACGACGAAGGTGGCCACGGCCAGCGCAAACGGGGCCGACAGCAGGCGGGCCCGCCACGCGGGCAGCAACAGTGCGGTTGCCAGGAAGGACAGCAGCAGCACGCCCGAGTAGTACTTGCCCAGCACCGCCAGCGCGCAGACCACGCCGCACAGCACGGCGTCGCGCGTGCGGCCGCGCTGCATCAGACGCACGAACAAGGCCACGGCCCAGGGCCAGGTTGAGATCAGGATGGCGTTGGCGTTGAAGCGCATCGCCAGCGTGGTGATGCCCGGCGCCAGCGAGGCCACGGCCACGGCCAGCAGCACCCAGGGCTTGGGCAGGAATTCACGCGCCAGCACAGCCAACCCCAGCAGGCCGATGGCGCTGTTGAAGGCCGACAGCATGGAGTAGCCGAAGTGCGATTCGGGCACCACCGCGAACCACAGGCCCACCACCCAGGCCGACAGCGGCGGGTGCTTGTAGTAGCCCCATTGCCAGCCCTGGGCCCAGGTGTAGGCCTCGACCATGTCGCCCGGCGCATCGAAGTTCGACCGCGAGACGTAGCCCACCCAGGTCCACAAAAGCAAATGCGCCAACACCAGCAGAGCCAACTGG
>JAYVBO010000304.1:0-8361 GCA_043750435.1 Betaproteobacteria bacterium
ATCTGCTCCAGCGTGCTGAAGGTACGCGCCATGCTGCGGTTGGGCGACACGCTGAGCACGTCCTTGCGTTGCGCCAGCGCATTCAGCGCGCCGGCCTTGACCATCACGGTCAGCGCGTTGATGCCCGGATGGCGCACCAGCACCGAGCCGCCGCTGTGCAGCACGAACCGGCGCAGCTCGGCCAGCTCGGGGTCCTTCGAGTTGCTGACGACGATGGCCTGGACATGGCGCACGCCGTTGAGGTCGCGCGCCCACCGGGCCTTGGGCGCGCCGGAACGGTTGACCTCGGCGGTCAGGTCACGCGCGATACGGGGCAACCGAGGGCCGGGTGGCGTTTGCGCCTGCGCCTGCGCCTGCGCCTGCGCCTGGGACGGGACTACAACGCCCAGCGCGGTCGCGCAGGCGGCCAGGGCGAGCAGGTGTTTGAATGCAGAGGGGCGTTGGGTCATGGAGGTCTTTCTTGGGGTGTTGGGGTGTTGGGGTGTTGGGGTGTCGAGCGATGCGAACGGACGAGGCGGCCGTCAATGCGCCGCGCGTCAGGGTTCGCCGAGCACGAGGCCTTCGCTAAGGATCAGGCCTTCGCTCAAGATCAGCCCCTCGCTGAGGATCAGGCCTTCGCTGAGGATGAGGCCTTCGCTGAGAATCAGCCCTTCGCTGAGGATCAAGCCTTCGCTGAGGATGAGCCCGGTGCCCAGCACCAGGCCGCTGCCGCTGCCCAGCCAGCCGGACAGCGTGGCGGTCGGGCTGAAGACACCGGTCATGCCGGTCTTGGAACTGACCCCTGCCAATGCGTTGCCGCTGATCACGCCCGCGGTGAGCAGCGTCTGGTTGGGCGCCGCGACGTCGGAGAAGGACTTGACGTAGGTGTTGGCGGTGATGCCGCTGCCCGACCAGTACACCGCATCGCGCTTGCGCGCCACGCCGCTGGCCCAGGTGATGCGTGGGTCCCAGATCGGCTGGTACTTGGTGAACAACGCAGGGCCGCTGACCAGGTAGTTGCCACCGGCAAAGACCACGCGCGACCAGTTGAAGGCCACGCCGTTGATGGTCGACGTGGCTGCTGGCATGGTCTTGCCCGCAGCCAGCAGGGTGCCGCCGGCGGCCACGGTGCCCGCGCTGATGGCCGTGGCCAGGTCCGTGCGCAGCGCTTTGGCCAACACCACCGCGCCATCGACGTTGAGCAGGCCCGCGCCCTGCTGCAGCAGGTTGGCATTGGGCAAGGGCTGGGCGCTGTATTGCAGGATGGCCTTGACCAGCGGCGGCGTCAGACCGGGGTTGACCTGCAGCAGCAGCGCCGCGGCGCCAGCGACCACCGGTGCGGCGACCGACGTCCCGCTCATCAGCATCTGCGTCTCGGGCGTCGCTTGCGTGATGCCCAGTGGCGTCACCAGCACGCTCTTGTAGACATAGGCCAGCTGGCTCCACCAGGTGTTGTTGGCGTAGCCCGTCGAATAGATCGCCGCCGCGGCGCTGACGATCTTGTTGCCTGGCGCCACCAGGTCGGGCTTGAGCACGTTGTCGATGCGGCGCACGCCCGCAGCGTCGATGGTGGCGCCGCGGGTCGGGCCCCGCGAGCTGAAGTTGTTGACGGTGTCGTCACCGCGCGCCAAGGTGTCGTGCGTGTTGACAGCACCGACCGTGATCACGGACGGTTCGTGGCCGGGCGAGCTGACCGCGCCGTAGACTTCCTTCAAATTGAAGTTCAGCCCCGAGTTGCCAGCCGCCACCACCACGGTGATACCGGCCGCAGTGGCACTGCGCACCGCCGCGCACAGCGGGTCCGTCTGCCACGACTGCGTGGAGTTGGCTGCCAGGCTGACGTTGAGCACCCTGATGTTGTATTCCTTGGCGTGGTAGATCACCCACTGGATGCCTTCCAGCGCATCGCTGAGCGTGCCGTAGCCGTAGTCGTCGAGTACCTTGACGTCGTAGAGGTTGGCGTTGGGCGCGATGCCGGTGGTGTCGGGTGTGCCGGAGCCGTACGCCTTCGAGAACCCGGCGGCCACCGCGGCCACATGGGTGCCATGCCCGTAGCGGTCAGCCAGCGTCGACGAGTCGTTCGCAACCGCGGCTTCATAGGTGCTGAGCGCGGCGCTGCCCGGTTGTGGCGAAGTGACGCCGCTGACACCGAGGGTCCAGTTGGCCGCCGTGGTGTTCAAGATCTGGACGTTGCGCTTGACGCGCGTGGCGCCACTGGCGTTGAAGAAGGCCTCGTGCGTTTTCATGACGCCCGAGTCCAGTATCGCGATGCCGATGCCGGTGCCGTCGACGCCGCTGTAGCTCGTTTTGCTGCTGCTGCTGCGCACATTCGCCGTCAGCGCGCCGGTGACGGATTCGAGCGTGCTCGCGGTGCGCAGGGTGACGCGGTTGGGGGTGACGCTGACGACGTCGCTGCGTTGCGCCAGTGCGGCGACGTCCGCGGCCTTGATCTGCACCGTCAAGGCGCGTACCGCCGGGTGGGCCGCATGCACCGAGCCGCCGATGCTGGCGATGTAGTCGCGCAAATTGCGCAACTGCGGGTCGGTGTCGTCGCTGACGACGATGGCCTGCACGTGGCGCACGCCGCCGATGTCGCGCGCCCACTTGGCCCTGGGTGCGCCGGTCTGGGCGATCTCGTCGCCGAGGTCGCGCGCCACCTTCTCGCGCTTGGCTTGCCCGCCTTGTGCGGCGTGGGCCGCGGTGAGGCCAAAGGTCGGCAACAGCATGGAGATCGCGGTGACCGTGGCCACCGCTGCCTTGTACAGGCGGCGGCGCTCGATCAGCACGATGAAACGGGTGGCGAGATTCATGTCATTTCCCTGGGTGGCGAGGGACGCGGCCGTTGCAGGGCCACGCGGATCGGTTCGGGCTTTCAGGCGCTGCGGTTGGCTGAAAAGCCACCCCCGCTAGCTCATCGATCCGCAGTTGACTGGTTGCCACCCCTGCGGATCGGAATGCCGTGATTCTGCGTGAAACGGGCCGTCTGGCAACGCCCGCTCAGGTTCGGATGCGTGCGGTCGTGCGCAACTGTCACCGCAAACTTGCAATCGCGTCGCGGTGGCGAAGGCGGCCGCATGCGCTGCCCGCTGCCCGGGCCATCGGTGTCCCGCCAACCCGCGGTCAGCGCGCCGGCGTGGGTGCAGTCAGGGTCGCGGGTGCGGCCTCGGTGACGAAACCGATGCGCGTGAGGCCTGCGGCCTGCACCCAGCCGATCAGTTCTGCCACGCGGCCATAGGGCACACGGCTGTCGGCGCGCAGTTGCACCTCGGTGGCCGGGTTGCGCTGAGCGGCGGCGCGCACGCGCACGGCCACCTGTTCGCGTTCGGTCTTGGCGTCCAGCGCGTCTTCGCCCAGGAAGAGCCGGCCCTGCGCGTCGATGGCCACCGCCAACACGGCCGGCGCGTCGCTGGCGGCTGCGCCGTCGGCCTTGGGCAAATCGAGCTTCAGGCTGCTGCTCATCAGCGGCGCGGTGAGGATGAAGATCACCAGCAGCACCAGCATCACGTCGATCAGCGGCGTCATGTTGATGTCGCTCATCGGCTGCGAGCCGGGGTTGCGTTCGAGCCGGCCGAAGGCCATCTCAGTGGCCCTGCACCCGGTCCAGCACCATCTGCCGCAGGTCGTGCGCGTAGCCCTCCAGCTCGGCCTCGCAGGCCGATACCCACTTGCCGAAGACGTTGTAGGCCAGCACCGCCGGCACGGCCACGGCGATGCCGGCGGCCGTCATCACCAGCGATTCACCGATGGGCCCCGAGACCTTGTCGATGGTGATGCTGCCGGCCGCCGCAATGCCCGCCAGCGCGTGGTAGATGGCCCAGACGGTGCCGAACAAGCCCACGAAAGGCGCGGTGCTGCCGATGGAGGCCAGCAGCACCTGGCCGAACTGCAGGTGCGCCAGGCCGCGGTGCAAAGCGTCGCGCAGTCGCCGCGTGAGCTGGCTTTCCAGCTGGCCGGTGCTTTCCAGCGTGCCCCGCGCAGGCTGCGCCGCCGCCGCGTCCAGCAGCGGCAGCAGCACGCGTTCGCGGTCCAGGGCCTGCAGGCGGGAGCGGCCGTCGTCCAGCGTGGCGGCATCCCAGAAAGCCGGCACGGCGCGGGCGACGTCGGCGGTGGCGCGGCGCAACAGCCAGCCCTTCCAGAAGATCAGCACCCAGGCCGTCACCGACATGGCCAGCAGCAGCAGTGCCACCGTGCGGCCCACCGCGTCACTGCCGTCCCAGAAGTGCGCCAGGCCGGTCATTCGATCAGGCCAGGCCCAGCACGTCGTCCATGCCGTAAAGGCCGGGCTGACCGGCGGGCAAGCCGGCCAGGAAACGCACGGCGCGCAGGCTGCCGTCGGCGTAATTGGCGCGGCTGCTGCTCTTGTGGGCAATTTCGATGCGCTCGCCGGTGCCGCAGAACAGCACCGTGTGTTCGCCGACGATGTCGCCACCGCGCACGGTGGCAAAACCGATGCTGCCCGGCACGCGCGCGCCGGTGTGGCCGTGGCGGGTGAACACGCCTTGTTCGGCCAGGTCGACACCGCGCGCACGCGCCACGGCTTCGCCCAGGGCCAGGGCGGTGCCACTGGGCGCATCCACCTTGTGCTTGTGGTGGGCCTCGACGACTTCGACGTCGTAGCCCGGCCCCAGCGCCTGGGTAGCCTGCGCCAGCAGCTTCAACATCACGTTGACGCCCACGCTCATGTTGGCGGCAAACACCGTGGCCACCTGCTGCGCATGGCTGGCGATGGCGGCCTTTTGCTCGGGCGTGAAACCGGTGGTGCCGATGACGGCGCGCACACCGAGTTCACGGCACACGGCCAGGTGGGCCAGCGTGCCTTCGGGGCGGGTGAAGTCGATCAGCACATCGGCACCGGCCAGGCCCGCGTGCAGGTCGGCAGTGATGGCCACACCGGCGGCCTTGCCCAGGAAGCTGGCGGCGTCGTTGCCGATGGCCGGGCTGCCGGCCACGTCCAGCGCGCCCGACAGCGCGCAGTCGCCACTGGCCAGCACGGCTTCGATCAGCATCTGGCCCATGCGGCCGCCAGCACCCGCGATGGCGACGTTCAACATGCGCTCAAGACTCCAGCGGCGGGTAGTCGCGCACCGGGCCGACGGGCTCGGCGGCGGGCGCTTCGCGCTTGGGCGGCATGGGCAGCGCGGCGCGCTCGGCTTCACTGAGTTCCAGCTTGGGCGCGCGCAAATCCTTGAAGCGGCTGATCGAGGCGACGAATTCGCGTTCCGAGGGCAGATCGGGCGCCTCAACGGACTTGACCAGATCACCGTCGAACACCACCACCACGCTGCGCCGCTGCAGCGCGGCATTCGGCCGGCGCAGCGTGAAGATGTAGTCCCAGCGGGCAGCGTGGAAAGGGTCGGCGATCAGCGGCGTGCCCAGCAGGTCTTTCACCTGCAGTCGGGTCAGGCCAGGCTTCAGAACCGCCGCCTGCTCTTTGGTGATGGCGTTGCCCTGCACAATGTCGATGCGGTAGGGGGTGACGAAACCCACCAGGCTGTCGGTGCGCTGCAGCGCTTCACAGCCGGCCAGTGCGCACGCCATGGCCAGGGCGCTGGATATCAGAAGGGAACGGGGCACGGGGGGCATGGGCGGCGGCACGAAAGAGGGATAAGGGTCGAGACCGGGACGGCCAGACGGGCTGGCTATCATCCAAAGATTCTAGCGAGGGCCGCCGCCCAGGCAGCGAGCACGGCATGACGCATGTTGACGAACTGAAAAGCAGCGGCCTGAAGGCCACGCTGCCGCGCATCAAGATCCTGGAAATCTTCCAGCGGTCGGCACAGCGGCACATGTCGGCCGAAGACGTCTACAAAGCCCTGCTGATTGAAGGGGCCGACATCGGTCTGGCCACGGTCTACCGCGTGCTGATGCAGTTCGAGCAGGCCGGCCTGCTGTCGCGCAGCAACTTCGAATCGGGCAAGGCGGTGTTCGAGCTGAACGAGGGCAAGCACCACGACCACCTGGTGTGCCTGGACTGCGGCCGCGTTGAAGAGTTCTTCGACAGCGAGATCGAAGCCCGCCAGCGTGCCATCACCAGCGCCCGCGGCTTCGAACTGCAGGAACACACCCTGGCGCTGTACGCGCGCTGCATCAAGCCCGACTGCGCGCACAAAGCGAAATAGCGCGCGATGACGCCTGCGGCGGCGTCGGCGCGCTACAGCGGGTCGCCGCGCTCCATTGCGGCCTGGTGCCGCTTGATGAATTCTTGGTAGGTGTCGATGCCACGCAGCTGCAGCACGGTGTTGCGCACCGCCGCTTCCACCAGCACGGCCAGGTTGCGCCCGGCGTCCACCGCAATCACCACCTTGCGCACCGGCAGGCCCAGGATCTCTTCGTAGAGCGGCTCGTAGGGCAGGCGCTCGAATTCGCGCTCCATGGTTTCCTTGCGCACCAGGTGCACCAGCAGGTGCACCTTCATCTTGCGGCGCACGGCGGTCTCGCCAAAGATGGCCTTGATGTCGAGCAGGCCAATGCCGCGCACTTCCAGCAGGTTCTGCAGCAAGTCGGGGCAGCGGCCCTCCAGCAGAGTCTGCGCGGTGCGGTAGATGTCCACTGCATCGTCGGCCACCAGGCCGTGGCCGCGGCTGATCAGTTCCAGCCCGAGTTCACTTTTGCCCAGGCCCGATTCACCGGTCAGCAGCACGCCCAGACCCAGGATGTCCATGAAGACGCCGTGCCGCGTGACGCGTTCGGCGAAGTGCTGGCCCAGGTAGCCGCGCACCACGTCGATGACGTGGCCGGCCGATTCGCCGGTGACGAAGAGCGGAATTTCGGCGCGGTCGCACATGGCCACCAGGCGGTCGGGCGGCACCTCGCCGTCGGCCACGATGAGCACCGGTGGCTCCAGCGTGACGATGCGCGAAATGCGGCGGTCCTGGTCTTCGGCCGATGCGGCGGTCAGGTATTCCACCTCGCGCACCCCCACGATCTGCACCCGGTAAGGGTGGATGTAGTTCAGGTAGCCCACCAGGTCGGCCGCGCTGCGCGCGTCGCGCACAGCAGCGTCGGCAAAGCGGCGCTCGGGGTGGGCGTGGCCGGCAATCCATTCCCAGCGCATCGCCTCGCGATGGGCTTCGAACAGCGCTTCAGCGCTGACGCTGGTGGGCTTCAATCAGGCAACCGACTTCAGCGGTTCCCAGTCGGCGATCAGCTTGTGCACCGCCGCCGCGTCGGGCTCGGTCTTCAGCCGCTCGCGCAGTTCGCGGTCGGACAGCATCTCGGCGATCTCGGACAGGATTTCCAGGTGGCGCTGGGTGGCCGCTTCTGGCACCAGCAGGAAGATCAGCAGTTCGACCGGTGCGTCGTCGGGCGCGTCAAAAGGGATGGGCTGCAGCACACGCAAGACGGCGGCCAGCGGCTGTTTCAAGCCCTTGATGCGGCCGTGCGGGATGGCCACCGCGTGGCCCAGGCCGGTGGAGCCCAGGCGCTCGCGGGCGAAGAGGTTGTCGGTGACCATGCCACGCGCAATGGCGTGCTGGTTTTCGAACAGCAGACCGGCCTGTTCGAAGACGCGCTTCTTGCTGGTCGCATCGACGTTCACCAGCACGTTGCTGGCCGGCAAGATCGCGGCGAGACGGTTCATGGGGCCATGTCCTGGAGCCGCAAACTGCTGGGTAGGCGGCGACCTTGGGGGTTAACAGAGCGACGCATCATAGTCCGCAGCCCCAGGGAGTACACCCGCCTGAAGACCCCGAATCAGGTGGGATTTCCGACTTATGCGGCGCTGCAGCAACAGAGTGCCTCGGCATGCAAAACGGCCCCGAAGGGCCGTGGTGCGGGCGCGCAGCGGGCGTCTAGACGACACCCATGTCCAGGCGCTTGGGCGATTCGTGGTGGTGGTCTTGCAGGCGGTCCTTGTGGCGCACGACCTGGCGGTCGAGCTTGTCCATCAGCTGGTCGATGGCGGCGTACATGTCTTCAGATGCGTGCTCGATGAAGATGTCGCGGCCCTTGACATGCAGGGTCACTTCGGCTTTTTGCCTTCGCTCCTTTTCCTTCAGTTTTTCTACCGTCAGCAGCACGGCGACATCCACCACTTGGTCAAAGTGCCGGGTCACGCGCTCCAGCTTGGTGCGCACGTATTCACGCAGGGCCGGGGTGACTTCGAGATGATGTCCGCTGATCGTCAAATTCATCAGAACCTCCTTGGGAGAGAGGGGATCGAAACGCCGACAGCAGAGCCGCCGGCACGGGGGGAACCAGTCAGTAAAGGATGCGGGGAGGGGGGTTGGGTACAGCGATGCGGCGAGTGCCGTTGAGCCCAGTGTGCACCCGTTGCGCAGGCCTGACAAGTCAACACCTGATGTCGGGGATAGCGCCGTGAAGGATGTCGCTTCGGGTCCTGTTTTGCAGCGCCGGCGGGCTTATGCTGGCACGACACCCGCT
>JAYVBO010000305.1:0-3603 GCA_043750435.1 Betaproteobacteria bacterium
TACGGCGACGGCGGCGCGATCTTCACCAGCGACGATGCCCTCGCGCAGGCCTGCCGCGAGATCCGCGTGCATGGCCAGAGCGCGCGCTACACCCACACCCGCGTCGGCTTGGGCGGACGGATGGACACGCTGCAATGCGCGATCGTGCTGGCGAAGCTGGAGCGCTTCGAGTGGGAGGTCGCGCAGCGTCAGGCGCTGGGGGGGCGCTACAACGAACTGCTGGCCGGCCACTTGCCTGTGATCGCTCAGAGGACGCGTCGCACCAGCGTGTACGCGCAGTACACCGTGTTTGTGGAAGACCGGCCCGCGATGCAGGCGGCGCTTTCTGCGCAGGGCATCCCGACGGCTGTTCACTACCCGAAACCGATGAACCAGCAACCGGCCTACGCGGCGTTGTGCTGTCCCGATTGCTGCCCGGAAAGCACCCGTGCGGCGCAGCGCGTGCTGAGTTTGCCGATGAGTGCGGATCTCTCATACGACGACCAAGACCGTGTCGTGCAGGTGCTGCACGAGGCCATGGCCGCGGCGCCTGCGGCCGCGTGATGCCTGGCCCCGTCGTTCACCAGCACCGGCACACCGACACCCTCGCCCGTATGGGCGCGGCCTGGGTGGGTCGCTGGTTGGGTCGGCGCGCGCGCCGCCACCTCGACGACGGCTTGCCGCAGCTGGCCCACTTCGGCTTCGAGCACGTGGGCCGCGCCGTCACGGTGTGGGGAAGCTACGAGCGCGACGAACTTGAGCTGCTGCGCGACGCGTTGCAGGCCCGCGGCCTGCTGACGGCTGATGGCCTGTGCCTGGACATCGGCGCCAATATCGGCAACCACGCGATGTTCTTTGCACCGCTGTACCGCGAGGTCTGGGCCTTCGAGCCCAACCCGCGCACCTTCACGCTGCTGCAGCTGAACGCCACGCTGGCGCCCAACCTGCGCTGCTTCAACATCGGCCTCAGCGATGCTCCGGGCAGCGCCATGCTCAGCGTGCCCACAGACAACATCGGCATGGCCACGCTGCGAGCCGGCGCGCCGGGCGCGGCGGTGGCCTGCGCGCTGCAGCGCCTGGACGACTTGCCCGGGCTGGCGGCGCAGCGTGTGGCGCTGGTGAAGATCGACGTCGAAGGCCACGAGCCCGCGGCCCTGCGCGGCGCACTGGACATGCTGCGCCGTGACCGCCCGGTGGTGGTCTTCGAGCAGCTGCCAGAGGAGATCGACGCCCAGGGTTCGTCGCCGACCATGGACGTGCTGCGCCAGGCCGGCTATGCGCAGTGGTGGACACTGGAAACTCTGCCCGCGGGCGCTTCGCGCCTGCTGAACCTGCTGCGCCGCCTGTGCTTCGGCGAGGTGCAACGTTTTGTCGAGTGTGATCGTCTGGCGCGGCGCTTCCATTCGATGGTCGTCGCGCTGCCGGGCGGACGCTGAGGCCGCGGGCTCGCGCCCTGCCATGACCCTGCCATGAACGTCTTTGTCCTGCCTTCCTGGTACCCCAGCACCCGCCAGCCTATGGCCGGGCTGTTCGCGCGCGACCAGGCGCTGGCGCTGGCGCTGGCGCGGCCCGCCTGGCACGTGGCCGTGGGCCTGTGGGGCCACCACGACGGCGCACTGAACCTGCGCAGCCCGAGCGATTCGCTGCGGGCGCTGGCCTGGCGCCTGCGCGCTCTGCCGGGCTGGCGCGCACCCAATGCGCCGCTGCACGAGGTGTTAACGCCGCGCCTGAGCTGGACGCTGGCCTGGGCCGGCGGTGGTGTGCGCGGGCTCTTGTCGGCCAGCCGGCGCAACCTGGCGCAGGCCGAGGCGTACCTGGGGCCGATGCAGATCATCCACGCCCACGCCGGCTTCCCGGCCGGGTGGATTGCCGCGCAACTTTCGGCCGAACGTGGCCTGCCCTATGTGCTGACCGAGCACATGAGCCCCTTTCCCTTTCCGGCCTTGGTCGATGCACAAGGCCAGCCGCTGCCTGCGCTACGCCAGGCTTTCGACCGTGCCGCCGCCACGGTGGCTGTGAGCAGTGCGCTGGCTGAGCGCTTGCGGGCCTGTGGCCTGCGCTGCGATGCCGTCATCCCCAACGTTGTCGACGAGACCCGCTTCGCGAGTGCGGCTTCCGACCCGGCGCGCCGGGTTCTTTTCACGCTGGGCACGCTGGTGCCACAGAAGGGCATGGATGTGCTGCTGCATGCCTTCGCGCAACTACCGCTGCTGGCGCAGCCTGTCGAACTCCACATCGGTGGGGACGGCCCCGAGCGCGCCGCACTAAAGGCGCTGGCGGCGTCTTTGGGGGTGACCGACCGCGTGCGATTCCTGGGCGCGCTGCGGCCAGACGAGACGCCGACGCACTTTTCCGCCTGCGACGCTTTCGTGCTGGCCTCGCACCACGAAACCTTCGGTGTCGTGCTGGCCGAGGCGCTAATGAGCGGCAAGCCTGTTGTCGCCACACGCTGCGGCGGGCCCGAGGACATCGTCACGCTAGCCAATGGCCGCCTGGTGCCACCTGGAGACCCGGCCGCCCTGGCCGCGGCGCTGCAAGAGGTGTTACAGGCGCCGCAGGACTTCGATGCCTTCGCGCTGCGTGCCGACGCCATGACGCGATTCGGCCTGTACGCGGTGGGTGAGCGTCTGGCTGCCGTATGCGAGCAGGTCGTGTCGGCATGACGGCAGCCAGCGCGCCGACGCGCGGCTTCGCTCGCGATACGCTGTCGCTGGCCGCGGGCCTGGGCGGCGCGCAAGCTCTTGGCTGGGCAGTGCTGCCGCTGTGGTCGCGCCTATTTAGCCCCGGCGAGTTCGCCGTCTGGGGCTTGTGGCTCAGCGTCGTGGCGGTAGTGTCCACCGTGCTGCTGTTGCGTTACGACACCTGCATCGTCATCTCCCGCGACGACGCGGAGGCGCGCGCCGTGCTGCGCCTGTGCCTGCGCTTGGCGCTGTGGGGCGGCATCGCGCTGGCCTTGCTGGCCTGGGCGCTACCCGAGGCCGCGCTGCAAGCGCTGGGCCTGTCGGCGCTGGCGGCCTGGCTGCCGCTGGCCGTGCTGGGCGGCGCCGTTGCCGCCGCCACCGCGGCGTGGCTGGCCTGGGCCAACCGGCAGCGCGCCTATGCCCGCGTGACAGCTGCGCGCCTAGTGCTGGCCGGTGTAGCCGCGGCCGCCGGCAGCGTGTTCGGTTTATGGGGTGTGGCGGGCGGCCTGCTGCTGGGCCAACTGGCCGGTGGTGTTGCCGCCGCGCTGCTGCTGGCGCGTGAACGCGGCAGCGCAGAAGGTGTGGCCGCCGCGGCGCGCCGCCACGTGCAGGCGCCGCGTTACCTGTGGCCCTCGGCCCTGCTGGACACGGTGACGCAGCAGCTGCCCATGGCTCTGGCCGTGGCCTGGTTCAGCGTGCCGGTGGCCGGGCAGTTCAGCCTCGCCTGGCGCGTGGCGGCTATTCCGGTGCTGACCTTGGCCGGCGCCGCGGGCACGGTGTTCTATGAACGTTTTGCCAATGTGGCGTCCGGCGATCGCGCCGCCGCGCGCACGCTGCTGCTGCGCACCTGGCGTGCCTTCGCGCTGATCGGCGTGCTCCCCACCGCGCTGCTGCTGTTGTGGGGCGAGCCGCTGTTCGCGGCGCTGTTCGGCGATCGCTGGGC
>JAYVBO010000306.1:0-1504 GCA_043750435.1 Betaproteobacteria bacterium
TGTTGGCGGGCGCGGGCGATGGCCATCTGCATGGCTTGCGCGCCCACCGCCTGGCCGTAGCCGCGCTGGCCGTCCAGCGCCAGCAGGCTGCCGGTGTCGACGTTGACCTTCACGCTGGCGTTGGCTTGTAGGCCGCCTTCCAGCAACGCATCCACGTAGCGCGGCAGCATGCCCACGCCGTGGCTGTCGTGCCCGCTGAGGTTGGCCAGCACCAAGTTGGCGGCTACCAGTTCGGCTTCGGCAGCATGGCTGCCGCCGGCGGTGATGACGGCGGCCACCTGCTGCTGCAGCGCCTGAGGGGCGAGGGTGATGCTCATGGTGTGCGCTGCCTTGTTTTCACATCACCGCGCCGACTTGCCAAGGCACGAATTCGTTTTGGCCGTAGCCGTGTTGTTCGCTTTTGGACGGCGCGCCCGAGGCGCAGGCCAGCACGGCGTCGAAGATCTGCCGGCCCATCTGCTGCACGCTGGCCGTGCCGTCGACGATCTGGCCGCAGAGTCGTGGTGCAGGCTGTCGACGCCCACGGACAGCAACCAGTCGGCGCCCATCGGGTCACCCAGCAGGCCCACGGCGTCGGCAATGTGGCGCTGTTGCAGGCGCCGCTGCAACAGACGCGGCACCTGGCGCACCGGAATCTCGGTCCAGCTGGCCAGTTGGTAGAAGGCGTATTCACCTTCACGCCGCGTGTAGGCGATGGCCAGGGTGTCGGCCAGCGCCTGCCCCGGCTGGGCCTGGATCAGCAGGGCCGGCGTCAGGGCCACGGCCAGAGGCACCCGCAGCACGGGCGGCGCAGCCGCGGCGTCGCGCAGGCTCAGTTGCACCGGGGCTGCCGGCTCACTGCCCAGCTTCACCGACACGCAGCCGGCGGTGGCCGATGACGCCAATGCAGCCAATGCCAGACGGCGCCTCATCGCAGCACCTCGCCCGGGCCCAGCTGCGCTGTGCCGGGCCCCAGCAAGGCCGCGCGCGGGTCGCGCAGGCGGTCCAGCACGCGGCTGGTGGCTTCCAGGCTCAAGCGCAACTCAGCGGTGGTGGCGCTCAGCGTGTCGTCCACCTGGCCCACCGTGGCTTCCAGGCGCCGGGCGCTGCTGCCGGCTTGGCGTTCGATGCGGTCGATGGCCGCCACGGCTTTGGTCATCGCGCTGCGCGCTTCGGTCAGCGTGAGGACGGTTTGCGCCATCGTGGTGGCCAAGCGCCCGCCGGCCTGTTCGGCGGCACCGGCCACGCGGTCGCCCGACAGGCTGAGCTTGGTGGCGGCGCCGCCCAGCGCGGCCACGGCGGTGTCGGCGCCTTCCAGCGTGCGGTCCACTGCCGCGAGGCGCCGGCTCAGCCCGTTCGACAGTTCGCGCAGGCTGCGCACGGTGTCCATCAGGTCGCGCCGGTTCTCAGCGGTCAGCAACTGGTTGAAGCTGCTGATGGCCCCGGCCGCCAACTCGCCAACCTGGCTGACCCGCCCGGTGATCTCGTCCAGGTTGGACTGGCCTTCGGCGATCACCGGCAGGTC
>JAYVBO010000307.1:0-3589 GCA_043750435.1 Betaproteobacteria bacterium
TGGCCGCCACCATCGCCGCGCTGGAGACGCTGCGCGAGAGCGACACCATCGACCTCGACTTCGACCCCACGCGCGGTCTGCTCTTCAAGCTGAATGGCAAACTGCGCGGTGAACCCATAGTCGGCGACGACTTCTACGGCGCCTTGCTGCGCGTGTTTATCGGCGATCATCCTTCTGATCAGAAGCTCAAGGCTGGCCTGCTGGGCGTGCCGGCCTGACGCCACACCTCTTTCCACAAGACCCCCGATGGAGACTTCCCCCATGCACCGTACCCGACTCACCCTGTTGTGTGCCGCCGCGCTGGCCCTGAGCGCGCCGCTGATCGCCAGCGCCCAGGCCTACCCGACCAAGCCCGTGCGCTTGATCGTGCCCTTCGCGCCCGGTGGCACCACCGACATCGTGGCCCGCATCGTGGGTGAACGCATGGGCGCCGCCCTGGGTCAGCAGGTGCTGGTCGAGAACAAGGCCGGCGGCGGCGGTTCAGTGGGTGCGCAAGAGGTCATCAAGTCCGCCCCGGACGGCTACGTCATCGGCATGGGCACGGTCAGCACCACGGCGGCCAACCCGGCCATCAACCCGCGCATCGGCTACAACCCGCTGACCGACTTCACGCCCATCATCAACATCGCGGCCACGCCCAACGTCATTGCCGTGCACCCCAGCTTTCCGGCGCGCGACTACAAGGGCTTTCTGGCCGAACTGAAGAAGAACCCCGGCAAGTACAGCTATGCCAGTTCGGGCACCGGCGGCATCGGCCACCTGCAGACCGAGTTGTTCAAGAGCTTGGCTGGCATCTTCATGACGCACATCCCCTACCGCGGCGCCGGCCCGGCGCTGAACGACACGGTGGCCGGTCAGGTGCCCATCATTTTCGACAACATCCCCTCGGCGCTGCCCTTCATCAAGGACGGCCGCCTGATCGCCATCGTGGTGGCCGCGCCGCAGCGCCTGAGCCAGCTGCCGAATGTGCCGACTTTCAAGGAAGTCGGCCTGGAGCCGGTGAACCGCATGGCCTATTACGGCCTCGTTGGCCCCAAGGGCATGCACAAGGACGTGGTCGAAAAGCTGGCCCTGTCGGTGAAAAAGGCGCTGGAAGACCCGGCCGTGAAGAAGCGCATCGACGAAACCGGCTCGCTGCTGGTTGGCAACACGCCCGAGCAGTTCGCGGCGCAGATCAAGGCTGAACTGGACGTCTACAAAGCCGTGGTTGCCAAGCAGGGTCTGAAGATCGAATAGGGCTGCAGGCGCGGCAGCGTGACCGTTGCTGATGCCCCCGTGACGGCGGCCAGTCAGGCCGTCATCGACCGCTTCATCGACGCGCTGTGGATAGAAGACGGCCTGGCCCCACTGACTCTGGCCGCCTACCGTCGCGACCTGGGCCTGTACGCCGCGTGGCTGCAGGCCGAAACGGGCAAAGCGCTGGCCGACAGCCGTGAGCCCGACCTGCTGGGCTTCATGGCCGAACGCCATGCCACCACCAAGGCCACCACGGCCAACCGGCGCCTGACGGTCTTCAAGCGGTTTTTCCGCTGGGCAGCGCGTGAACACCTGGTGGCCGCCGACCCCACGCTGAAGCTGACCGCCGCGCGCCAGGCGCTGCGGGTGCCCAAGACGCTGAGCGAAGCCCAGGTGGAAGCCCTGCTGGCCGCCCCCGACACCGAAACGCCACTGGGCCTGCGCGACCGCAGCATGGTGGAACTGATGTATGCCAGCGGCCTGCGCGTCAGCGAACTGGTGCAGCTGAAAACCGTGCACCTGGGCCTGGACGAAGGCGTGCTGCGCGTGATGGGCAAAGGTTCGCGGGAGCGGCTGGTGCCCTTCGGCACCGAAGCCCACAGCTGGCTGCAGCGCTACCTGGCGCAAGGGCGGGCGGCCATCCTCGGCCACCAAGCCAGCGACGATCTATTCGTCACACGTTTGGGTTCGGGCATGACGCGGCAGATGTTCTGGCGGCTGATCAAGCGCTACGCCGTGCAAGCGGGCATCAACGCACCCTTGTCGCCGCACACCCTGCGCCACGCCTTCGCCACCCATTTGCTGAACCATGGCGCTGACCTGCGGGCGGTGCAGATGTTGCTGGGCCATGCCGACATAGCCACCACCACCATCTACACCCATGTGGCGCGCGAACGCCTGCGCCAGTTGCACACCGCGCACCACCCGCGCGGCTGAAGCCTCGGCTTGCCGCCTAGCGCCCGCGCAAATGGGCTGGCGCTTCCAGCCGTTTGGCCAGCAGCGACAGCGTCAAGGTCAGCACCAGGTAAACCGCCGAGATCGCGAGATACGGCTCCCAGTAGCGCGAATAGGCACCGGCCACGGTGCGCGCCGCCAGGGCCAGTTCGGCCAGGCCGATGGCCGAGATCAGCGACGAGTCCTTGATCAGCGTCACGCCTTCGTTGACCAGCGCCGGCAGCATGCGCCTGAAGGCCTGCGGCAGCAGCACATAGCGCAGCGTCTGCAAGTGCGTCAGGCCCACGCTGTAGGCGGCCTGCGTCTGGCCACCGTGCAGGCTTTGCAAGCCGGCGCGAAAGATCTCGCTGATGTAGGCGCCAGCATTCAGCGACAAAGCCAGGCAGCCTGAGAAGAAGGCGCCATGTTCCTGGCGGAAGCCGCGCGCTGCCTCGCCGGCCAGCAGCAGGCCGTGGTCGGGGTGGATCAGCGCGGGCATCAGCGCGAAATGCACCAGCAATATCTGCACGAACAGCGGCGTGCCGCGGAAGAAGGTCACATAGGCCAGCGTCACCGCCCGGGCCCCGCGCATCAGGCCGCGCGCCAGCCCGCTGCGCGGCGGCGGCGCGTCAGCGGAACTGCTGATCAAACCGAGGGCAACGCCCAATGTCAGGCCCGCCGCCAAGGCCACCAGCGTCAGCTGCACGGTCATCCAGATGGCGCTGACGAACAGCGGGCCGTAGCCGGTCAGGATCTCCCAGCGAAGATCCATGCGGCGCCGGCCTTACTTCGCAGCGGCCGAGGCCGCGCCGGGCGCTGCGGAGGCCGCCGTGGCCGCCGCCGTTGCGGCGCCGAAGTACTTGGCGTGGAGGGCCTGGTAAGTGCCATCGGCCTGGATGCCCGCCAGGCCCTTGTTGACCAAGGCCAGCAATTCGGCATTGCCCTTCTTCAGCGCGATCCCGTACTGCTCGGGCGCGAAGCTGCGGTCGGTGACGGTCTTGAACAGGCCGCCCGGGTTGTTGGCCACGTAGTTGATGACAACGCCGTTGTCGGCCACCACCGCATCGACGCCACCGGCTTCCAACTCCTTCAGCGCCAGCGGGGTGGACTCGAAGCGCTTGATGGCGGTGCTGGTCTTGCCCAGCAGCTTGGTCACGGCTTCGTCGCCGGTGGTGCCAGTCTGCACACCGACCTTGAGCTTCTTCAGGTCGGCAAACTTGGTGATCTTGCTGCCGTTCTTGACGGCGATGAGCTGCTGCGCGTCGAAGTAGGGGTCGCTGAAGTCCATCGTGCCCTTGCGTTCGGCGGTGATGGTGACGGCCGAGACGATCATGTCGCGGTCGCCCTGGCCCAGCGCGTTGAAGATGCCTTCCCAGGGCGTGTTGACGAACTTGACTTCGATGCCGGCCTTCTTGGCCAC
>JAYVBO010000308.1:0-8320 GCA_043750435.1 Betaproteobacteria bacterium
GAACGCCGCCGCGCCGGCAACATCGTCAAGGCCAGCATCGTGGTGGCCGATCAGGCGCTGGCCGGCAGCGGTGTGGACGCTGCCACGATGGCCACCGTCTTCACCTCGTCCACCGGCGACCCGGTCAACTGCCACCTGCTGTGCGAAGCGCTGGCCGCACCAGTGCGCATGGTCTCGCCCACGCGCTTCACGAATTCGGTGCACAACGCGCCGGCCGGCTACTGGCACATCGCCGCCGCCTCGCGCGCGCCATCCACCAGCCTGGCGGCCTTCGACGCCAGCTTCGAAGCCGGCCTGCTGGAAGCCGCTGTGCAGTGCCAGACCACGCAGGCGCCGGTGCTGCTGGTGGCTTGCGACGTGCCCTACCCGGAACCCTTGTGCGCGCTGCGGAAGGTGGCCGACACCTTCGCGGTGGCGCTGCTGCTGGCGCCGGTGGCGGTGGCGGGCAGCCGTGCATTGGCCATCGAACTAACGGCTGAAGTGCCGGCCACGGTTTGCGGTGATGCCGGCCTGGAAGACCTGCGACTGACCATCCCCGCCGCACGCGCGCTGCCGCTGCTGCGGGCGCTGGCCGACCCCTGCGCGCAAGCCTTGGTGCTGGACGGCCTGCCGGGCCAGGCCATGCGCGTCAGCGTGGGCGCCGCCGCGCCTGCTGTGGCTGCGGCGGGCGCCGCATGACACCCGCCACGCTGGACCACGCCGGCATTGCGGCGCGCGTGCCGCACAGCGGGACGATGTGCCTGCTGAACGCCCTGCACAGCTGGACGGCCGAGGCCATCCACTGCAGCGCCAGCGGCCACCGCGACCCGGCCCACCCGCTGCGCACGGTCGGTGGCCTGCTGGCACCGGTGGCCATCGAATACGCGTCGCAGGCCATGGCCCTGCACGGCACGCTGTCGGCCGCGCAAGCCGCCGCTGGCTCACCCGACTCACCCGACGCGGGGCCGCAGCCCGGCTTTCTGGCGGCCGTGCGCGGCGTCAAGCTGCACGTGCCGCGGCTGGACACCGTCGACGGTGACTTGCACATCCGCGCCCAGCGCCTGATGGGCGACGCCAAGCAGGCGCTGTATGCCTACACGCTGCACAGCGCGGGCGGCGCTTTGCTGGTTGAAGGCCGGGCCACCGTCATCCTCAACGCCCTACCTTGAATCTCGCTTGAAGACATTGCCATGACCACACCCCTGCTCGGCAAACGCGCCCTCGTCACCGGCGCCAGCGGCGCCCTGGGTTCGGCCATCGCCCGCCGGCTGGCGGCCGATGGCGCCAGCGTGCTGCTGCACGGCAATTCCAGGCCCGAGGCGGTGAACGCGCTGGCCGATGAAATCCGCGCCGCCGGCGGGCAGGCCGAGCCGTTGGTGTTCGATCTGACCAGCGACGCGGCCTGCGCTGAAGCCGTGGCGCTGATGCTGGCCACCGGCCCGGTGCAGATCATCGTCAACAACGCCGGCATCCACGACGACGCGGTGTTCCCGGGCATGAAAGCGGCGCAGTGGCACCGCGTCATCGACGTGTCGCTGAACGGCTTCTTCCGCGTCACCCAGCCGCTGCTGCTGCCCATGCTGCGCACGCGTTGGGGGCGCATCCTGAACATCAGTTCGGTGGCCGCGCTGGCCGGCAACCGCGGCCAGGTGAACTACGCCGCCGCCAAGGGCGCGCTGAACAGCGCCACCAAGGCGCTGAGCCTGGAAGTGGCCAGCCGGGGCGTGACGGTGAACGCGATTGCGCCGGGCATCATCGAGTCGCCCATGGCCACCGCCGAGGGCGGCGCCTTCGACAAGGACACCATCAAGAAGCTGGTGCCCTGCCAGCGCGCCGGCACGCCCGAAGAAGTGGCCGCGCTGGCCGGTTTTCTGGCCGGGCCGCATGCCGGCTACATCACCGGTCAGATCATCTCGGTGAACGGCGGGCTGTACTAGCGCGCAACGCCAGACGCCAGCTGCCGCATGATTCGCCATCCCTCTGCCACCCTACTGTTACCCGCATGACTGCTGCCCAGAACCCTGCCGACACCGACACGGCCGCCAGCCCACCGGCGCAGGCCGACCCCCACGTGCTAATCCTGGGCGGCGGCCTGGCCGGTTTGACGCTGGCGCTGCAACTGCGGCTGCGCATGCCCGAGCTGGACGTGCTGGTGCTGGAACGCCGCAGCCACCCAGTGCCCGAGGCCTGCCACAAGGTGGGCGAATCCAGTGTCGAGATCGGCGCGCACTACTTCGAACACGTGCTGGGCCTGAAGCAGCACCTGATGGACGCGCAGCTGAAGAAGTTCGGCTTTCGCTTCTTCTTCAGCGAGGGCCGGCGCGACATCGAAGCCGTCACCGAACTCGGCGCCAGCCGCCCGCTGGCGGTGTCCAGCTGGCAGATCGACCGCGGCATCTTCGAGAACTTCCTGGGTGAAGAAGTGCAGCGCCGCGGCATGCGCTTCATTGACGGCGCGCTGATCCGCAGCGTGCAACTGGCCGAAGCCAACACCAAAGGCGCGTTGCACGAAGTCAGCTGGCAGCGGCCCGGCGAGGCGCCGCAAACCACGCGCGCACGCTGGGTCATCGACGCCTGCGGCCGCGCCGGCCTGCTCAAGCGCCAGCTGGGTCTGGCCCGCGAGAACGCCCACCCGGCGCACGCCGTGTGGTTCCGCCTGAACGCGCGCATCTGCCTGGACGACTGGTCGGCTGACCCGGCCTGGCAGGCGCGCTGCGTCACCCCCACACGCTGGCTTTCAACCAACCACCTGGTCGGCAAGGGCTACTGGGTCTGGCTGATCCCGCTGTCGTCGGGTTCGCATTCGGTGGGCATCGTGGCCGACCCGCGCATCAATCCCATCGAAGGCATGAACACCTTCGAACGCGCCATGGTCTGGCTGCGTGAACACCAGCCGCGCCTGTGGGACGACATCCAGGCCAAGGTCGAAGGCCACCCTGAAACGCTGCAGGACTTCGCCTTCTTCAAGCGCTTCAGCTACGACTGCGCCCAGGTCTTCTCGGCCAACCGTTGGGCGCTGGCTGGCGAGGCCGGGCGCTTCCTCGACCCCTTTTATTCGCCGGGCAGCGACTTCATCGCCATAGCCAACACCTACATCACCGAACTGGTGGCACGCGACCGCGCCGGCCAGACGCTGGCCGCGCACACCCAGATCTACGAGCAGATCTTCAAGTCCTTCTACGACAGCACGCTCACGCTCTATGTCGACCAGTACGCGCTGTTCGGCGACCCCGAAGTGCTGCCGGTGAAGATCATCTGGGACTACACCTACTACTGGAGCGTGCTGGCCCCGATGTGTTTCCAGGGCCGGCTGACCGACCTGGCTTCGCTGTCGCACCTGCGCGAAGAACTGGCTGGCTGCCAGCTGATGAACGTGGCGGTGCAAGACTTTCTGCGCGCCTGGGGCGAGGTCAGCGCGAAGCGCAACCCGGCGGTGATGCTGGACCAGGCGGCGGTGCCCTGGTTCTGCGAACTGAACCGCAGCCTGGAAGACGTGCTGGACGACGCGGCCTTCCGCAGCATGCTGCGGGCATCGGCGCGCCGCCTGCGCGTGCTGGCCACCCAGATTGCCGAACGCGGCTGCAGCGACTACCCGGCGCTGGACGCCCGCGCGCTGCGCGCCGCCGTCGTGGCGGCGGGCGGGCTGCTGCCGGGTGAAGACGCCATGCTGTTCCCGGCGCTGGCGCTGGAAGCCGACCTGACGGCCTGAACGCGGCCAGGCGACGCCGGGCGGCGCACCCGGATTCGTGCAAACGCGCTATGATGACTGCGCATTTGCACAGCACACCGCGAGCCATCCGCCATGGACATCTCAGGCCACACCTTGCCAGCAGAAGGCAGCAAATTGCCGCCCACCGCGCCCACGCGCATGGACGGTTGGGTGCGCGACATCAACCGCCTGGTGGGCGGCAAGCCCACGCGGCAGCGGCGTTCTGCGGCTGCCCTGCCCGCTGCATCCGCTGCATCCGCTGCATCCGCCGCACCCACCACGGAGCCGCTGTGGCTGGCCGATGGCAGCCCGGCCGCCGGCGGGGTGCGCTACCGTTTTTCGGCACAGACCGCTGACGCCCTGGTGCGCGGCGGCCTGCGGCCTGAATTGATAGACAGCCTGGCCCGCGCCAGCCACCTGCAGCTGGGCGAAATGCACCGCTACACGGGGCTGGACCGCACCACCCTGAAACGCCGCGCCGACAAGGGCGAGCCCCTGCCCGAAGAAGCCGCCGTGCGCGTGCTGACCGCCACCGAACTGGTGGGCCAGGCGACGCAGGTTTTCGGCAGCGTGGAAGACGCCGCCGCCTGGCTGACCACCGCCCACCCCATGCTGGACGACGAAACCCCGATGCAGCGCGCGCGCACGCCCTGGGGCCTGGCCAAGGTGCAGGAAGTGCTGGTGGCATTGCGTTACGGCGGCGTGGCTTGACGGCGGTTTTCCGCATCGGCTTTGCGCCCGACAGCAGCCTGGGTGGCCAGGCTTATGGCTCAACGCTGGCGGCCGGCCGCTGGCATGCGCTGCGGCGCGGACCCACACCGCGCCGCGTCATCTACGCCGCTGCCAGCCGCGCACTGGCGCAACTGGAAAAACGCGTGCACGCCCACCGCCAGCAGCCCATCGACCAGGCGCTGTACCGGCTGACGCTGCCGCGCGGCTTGAAGATTTCAGCGGCTGCCGATGTCGGCCTGCCGCCCGACTGGCGCCACAACGAAGACGCCAGCCGCGCCTTCGGCGATGCCTGGCTGGACGCCACGCGCGAGCTGGCGCTGTGGGTGCCTTCCTATGTGGAACCGCTGGAAAACAACCTGCTGATCAACCCCGCGCACCCGCGCGCCGCCGAGCTGGAAATCAGCGTCGAACGTGCGCCTTTCGTGTTCGACCCGCGCTTGGTCTGACGGGCCCATTACGGCCCGCGCCTTCAGGCCTGGAAGGGCGGCAGGCCGCGCGCCTTGCGCCACAGCAGCACCGGCAGGCGCAGCACGAATTCGACCATCAGCCGGGTGTGCATCCAGGTCAGCAGCAAGTTGTCGCGGCCGTACTGGAAGTGCGAAACACCGCCCTCGGCGGCGCTCAGGTACTTCACCGGGGCGTCGATGTTGACCGGCTTCACGCCCTGCCAGGCCAGGCGCACGACGGCTTCGGTGTCGAAGTCGAAACGGCGCATCCAGGGCTGCCCGCGCATCACCGCAGCCAGGGCGGCGACCGGGTAGACGCGGAAGCCGTAAAGCGAATCGGCCACGCCGGCGCCCAGCGTTTCCAGGTTGGTCCAGGCATTGGACACGCGGCGGCCGCGCACGCGCAGCAGCGGCGCGCTGGCGTCGAACACGGGGCGGCCCAGCACCATGGTTTCGGGCCGCGCCAGCGAGGCCTGCATGAAGGCCGGAATCAGGTCGGCCGGGTGCTGGCCGTCGCTGTCCATGGTCAGTGCGTGGCTGTAGCCGGCCTTGGCCGCTTCGTGCAGGCCGAACAGCACGGCCGCACCCTTGCCCTGGTTGCCGGGCAGCACCCACACGCGCAGGCCGGGGTCGGCCGCTGCCAGGTCCAGCAGGCCTTGCGCGGTGCCGTCGCTGCTGCCGTCCACCACCACCCACACGGGCGTCCACTGCGCGCGCGCGGCGGCCACGGTGGCGTAGACCTGGGCACCGGTGTTGTAGCTGGGGATCAGCACCAGGTGGCTGGTGGAGGCCGGGTTCTTCAGGGTCATGGTCAGGGGTGAACTCAGGATTCAGGCCAGGGGCTGCGGGCGGTGCACGCCGGCCGCGAAATAGGCTTCGATTTCGGCGCACAGCGCGTTGTGGTCGGCCGCAGGCGGGTAGCGCCGGCCCAGGCGCACGCTGAAGCAGATGGGCAACGGCGGCAAGCGCCACAGCGGCCAGCCTTTGCCCAGGTAGGGCGAGTCGGTGTCGATGAACACGGTCTGGATGGGCACCTGGGCGTGACGGGCGATCAGCGTGAAGCTGGCGTGGAAGGCGTTGACCGGCGCTTGCGTGGTGCGCGTGCCTTCGGGAAACAGCACCAGCTGGCCGCCGGCGCGCAGGTCTTGCACGGCGCCGAGCACCATGACGTGGGCCGAGTCGTTGCGGATGTAGCGGGCCAGCCTCGCACCCGGCCCCAGCAAGGGGTTGCCCATCAGACTGGCTTTCATGATGCAGGCGCTGCGCGGCAGGCGGGCCACCAGCATCAGCGCGTCCAACATGCTGGGGTGGTTGGCCACCACGATCAGACCGGGCTCGTCGCGCAGGCTGTCCAGCACGCCGGCGTCCAGGCGCAGCATGCCGCTGCAGCGCGCGATGCGCCAGAACCAGCCGTAGCCGCGGGCAATCATGGCCCGGCCCAGGCGCAGGCCGGTGGCGCGCGGCAGCAGCGGGTAGAGCAGCAAGGCCGCCAGGTTCCAGCCGACCGACATCAGCCCCAACAGCAGCAACTGCAGTTGCAGGCCCAGCCAGGCCAGCGGGCGCAGCCCAAGGGCCACGGGTTGACTGGGCGGCAGCGGGCTGGCCGGGGCCGGCTCGCGGTCAGCGTTCGGCGGCAACACGCGTTTGCGAAACCTGAAAGATCCAGCTGGCCGCGAAGCCATAGGAGACGTTGTGGCTTTGCTTGACCAGCGGGCTGCCTTCGAAAACCGCGCCGGCCACGCTGTCGGTGCGCGCATAAGCGGCCAGCCACCAGTCGCCGATGCGGCGCGAGGCGCTGGCCGTCAGGCCCCAACCCGCATAGCCGCCGGCGGCGCTGTAGGCCGCCCGTGTGGCCGTGGCGTAGGCCGGCGTCACGTCGTAGAAATAGGCATGCAGGCGGCGCGTGCCCAGCAGCGGGCCGCCCTGCAGGCCGACGTTCCAGCCGCGCAGTTCAAGGTCGAGGTTGAGCACCGGCGTGCTGGTCCAACCCAGAGCCTGCGGGTGCGATTCCAGCGTAAACACCGCGCGCAGCGGCAGGCGCAGGTCCAGCTTCCAGCTGCCGCCCTCGAAGCGGCCCGTGCCCAGCCGCCAGTTCACCTTCGGGCCCAGGCCCAGCGTGGCCGACAGGTCGGGCATGCCGTCGCGGGCGCGGTTGCCGCCCTTCAGCGTGGGCGGGCTGGCGTCCAGGCTGAGGTCGATATCGAGGCGCTGGGTGTCCAGCAGCACGGCCCGCGTGCCGTCGCGGTCGGACTTGAAGATGGCACCGCGGTAGACGAAAAAGGGCACCGGCAGCAGCCAGTTGTGGTTCTGGTCACTGCCCCGGTAGTGCGGCACGTTCAAGGCGCCGACGCCCATACCCAGTTCCCACAGCGGCAGGTCGGCCGCCCGGGCGGCTGGGGCGGACGCCGCAGCACACGCCATCAGCACGCCGCCAGCCCAGCCGCAGCCACGGGCCCGCATCAAGACGAACCCATCACGTTTTCGCCCGGCAGGGCCGCGTCGTCGTGCCGCGCCCGCCTGGCCTTCCACAGCGCCCAGCTGGTCTTCCAGCGCTTCAGCGCGCCGACGTAATACACGGCCTTGAAGAAGTGCAGTGAGAACTGGATGGGCGACTTGCCGTAGATGTCGCCCGCCAGCACCGCCATCACCGCCTCTTTGGCGCGCAGCACATTGCGCGGGTGCATGAACAGTTCGCGCATGGCCGGGTGGGTCATGCGGAAGATGAACCATGAAAACTCACGCGGGCCCTTCTTCACGTGGGCGGCGTAGCGGCGGCGGGCGGCCGCCGCGCGGCGCGGGTTGTCCAGCGTGGTGGCAACCAGTTCGGCCCCGGCAAAGGCGTTGGCCATGGCCAGGTAGACACCCGACGAAAACACCGGGTCGATGAAGGCGTAGGCGTCGCCCAGCATCAGCCAGCGCGGGCCGCTGGCCTGGGTGGCGCTGTAGGAAAAATTGCCGGTGGCCCAGACCTGCGCGTCCACCAGTTCAGCGTCGCGCAGGCGTTCGGCCAGGGCCGGCGCCATGGCGATGGTGTCGGCGAAGAAGGCCTGCAGCGGCTGGTTGCGCGACTTCAGGTAGGCCGGCGTGCAGGTGGCGCCCACGCTGGTGGTGCCGTCGGCCAGCGGGATGAACCAGAACCAGCCGTGCTGGAACCAGAAGATGCTGATGTTGCCTTCCAGCTTTTCGCCCTGCAGCCGCTCGGCGCCCTTGAAGTGGCCGAACAGGGCCGCGCTGTTGTGGCGCGGGTGCTTGTGCTTGTCGTTGAACTGGCGCGCCAGCAGGGTGTCGCGGCCCGATGCATCCACCACAAAGCGCGCGCGCCAGTGGCGCGGCGCGCCGTCGTCCAGCGTGGTCAGCACGGTGGCGCCGTCGTCGTCGAAGACCACCTTGTGCACCTGGCAGCCTTCCACGGTGCGCGCGCCGCGCTGGGCGGCGTTGCGGAACATCAGCTCGT
>JAYVBO010000309.1:0-1499 GCA_043750435.1 Betaproteobacteria bacterium
CACCGCCGTTGCTTTGTCGCCCGACCCCGAAGCGCGCGCCTTCGCGGTGCTGGACGCCGCGCTGGCTGCGGGCGTGCTGGTGCTGGCCGGCACCCGCTACCGCTTTCGGCATGAGCTGGTGCGCCAGGCCTTGATCGAACAGATACCGCCACATCAGCGGCTGAAGATGCACCGGCAAGCCGCGCACCGCCTGGTGGAACTGGACGCCGCGCCGGCCCTGGTGGCCCGCCACTGGCTGGACGGCGGCAGCCTGCGCGACGCCGCGCCCTGGCTGCTGGCCGCCGCCCGCGACGCGGTGCGGCTGGCGGCCTTCAGTGACGCGCTGCGCCACTTGGGCCCTTTGATCCGCTTCGACAGCCACCACGCCGAGGCCTTGCACCTGCGTGCGCGGGCCTTGGACGCCATGGGCGACCCGGCCGCCGTGGCCGCTTACCGGGCGGCCGCCGACGCCGCCGACGAGCCGACGTCGCACAACCTGCGCGCCCAGGGCGCGCTGGCGCAAATCAAGCAAGGCGACCCGAAAGGCGCCCTGCAGGCGCTGGTGGGCGTGCGGCCCAACAGCGTGGAGGGCCGGCTGAGCGAAGCGCTTGCTTACTGCGGTGCTGCGGCCCTGGGCGCGGCCGACCCGGCCATGGGCACGCGCATGGCCGGCGAGGCCCGCCGACTGGCCTTGCAGGCCGGTGACACGGCGGCGCTGGTCACCGCGTCATGGGCCCAGGCCGCTGCGGCGCATGCGCGCGGTGAACTGCAGCAAAGCCTGTGGGCCGACCTGCAAGACACCCGCCAGCTGCCGCACCTGGCGGTGCGCGTGTTCGACGGCCAGCTCTGCATCCTGCAGCGCTTTCTGTACGGCGCGCGGCCCTATCCCGAAGTCATCGCCTTCGCCGAAGGCCTGGCGGCCGAAGCCCTGCGCCTGGGCGCGGCGCGCGGCCATGCCTTCGGCGTGACCATACGCGGCGAGGCCGAATGGCTAGCCGGCGACCTGGACGCCGCCGAAGCCCACCTCACGCTGGGCGCGCGCCTGCACCACGCCTTCGGCGGCGCCACCGGCGAGGCCTTCGCCACGCAGCGGCTGGCCGAAGTGGCCCTGCACCGCGGCCGGCTCGACGACGCGCGGGCCCTGCTCGACCAGGCACTGGACCTGGCGCGCCAGACCGACATCGGCTTTCACCTGATGGACCGCATCTACGGCACGCGCATCCAGCTGGCCCGCAGTCCGGCTGCCGCGCTGCATGCGCTGGAAGACGCGCGCGCGGCCGTGCAGGGCCCGTTGGAAACCTGCCCCGGCTGCCGCATCACCTTTGCCGTGCCGGCGGCCATTGCCGCTGCACGCGCCGGGCGGCTGGACCTGGCCGAGGAATACGCAGGCCAGACCGCCTACCTGGCCGACGTGGTGATGCGCCTGCCGGCCTGGCACGCGGCGCACGACGAGGTGCGGGGCCATATGGCCCTGGCCCGCGGCGAGGGGGCAGACGTGGCCGCCGCGCGCTTTGCTCTGG
>JAYVBO010000310.1:0-3584 GCA_043750435.1 Betaproteobacteria bacterium
TGCTGCGCGACCTGGACCGTCTGCTGGCCGAGGAAACCGGCCTGCCGGTGCTGGTGGCCGAAGACCCGCTGACCTGTGTGGTGCGCGGCTGTGGCATGGCGCTGGAGCGCATGGAACGCCTCGGGTCCATCTTCACGTCCGAGTGACGCGGCGCTGAAAGCCGCGAGCGCACCGCCCACACGCCGCCCGCCGCCATGCCTCTCGGCACGCTAGACCGCACGCCACCGCCGTTCTTTCGCCAGGGCCCTTCGGCCCTGACGAGGCTCTTCTTCTTTTCGGCACTGGCGATCTTCCTGATGGCGGCCGATAGCCGCTTCCAGGTGGCCGCCCCCGTGCGCGCCACGCTGGCCGTGCTGTTGCTGCCGGCGCAGCGCGCGCTGGCCGTGCCCATCGAAATCATGGAGGGCGGCAGCGACTACCTGGGCGGCCTGCAGCAGGCGCTGACCCGCGAAGCACGGGCCCAGGCTCGCCTGACCGCGCAGGCCGAACGCCTGCTGCGCGCCGAACAGCTGGCGCAGGAAAACGCCAGGCTGCGCGCCCTGCTCGAGCTGCGCCCGGCTCTGGCCGGGCGCGCCCAGCCCGCCGAGGTGATGTACGAGGCAGCCGATCCGTATTCGCGCAAGGTTTTGATCGACAAGGGCACGGCGCAAGGGGTGGTGCTGGGTTCACCGGTGATCAACGAAGTTGGCGTGTTGGGCCAGGTGACGCGGGTCTACGCGCTGACCGCCGAAGTCACGCTGCTGGCCGACAAGGACGCCGCCATTCCCGTGCTGAACATGCGCACCCAGCAACGCAGCGCGGCCTTTGGCGGCGGCACGCCGGGCGGCATGGAACTGCGCTTCACTTCGGCCAACGCCGACGTGCTGGTGGGCGATTTGCTGCAGACCAGCGGCCTGGACGGCATCTACCCGCCGGGTCTGCCGGTGGCCAAGGTGGCGGCTGTGCAGCGGCGCATGGAGTCGGGATTCGCGCGCATCTCGCTGCTGCCCACGGCCAACCCCGACGGCGTGCGCCACGTGCTGGTGCTGGAGCCGCTGAGCGTGCAACTGCCGCCGCGTCCGCCGCCGGCGGCCGCGGCGCCCAAGGCCGAACGCGCGCTGAGCGCGCCCGGCCGCAAGAACGCGTCCACGCCATGAGGGCCGTGCCATGCCCATGCTGAACCCCGGAGCCGCGCCATGATCATGCCGCGTGGGTCCGACCAGCTGCTGCTGCCGGTCAACCCCTTCTTCATCGCCTTCACGCTGGCCATGGCCCTGGCTTTTGACCTGCTGCCGCTGGGCCGCCAGCCCGCCATGCCCGATCTGTTGGCGGTGGCGGTGGTCTTCTGGAACGTCCACCAGCCGCGTCGTGTCGGCGTGGGCGTGGCCTTTGTGTTCGGCCTGCTGATGGACGTGCACCAGGGCGCGCTGCTGGGCCAGCACGCTTTCGCCTACACCCTGCTCAGCTTTGTGGCCATCACCATCCACCGCCGCCTGCTCTGGTTCGGCGTCATTGAGCAAGCCCTGCAGATCCTGCCAGTGTTTGTCGCCGCACACGGGGTTGCACTGGCCCTGCGCATGCTGGCCGGCGGCATGTTCCCGGGTTGGTGGCTGTTGCTGGCGCCCATCTTCGAAGCGCTGCTGTGGCCGCTGGTGACCCTGCTGCTGCTGGCGCCGCAACGCCGCGCCCCTGACCCCGATCAGAACCGTCCGCTCTAGGATGCAGGTCATGACGGAACTGAAAGACCTGGAGCAAGAGATAGGCCGTTTTCGCAGCCGCTTGCTGGCGGCGGGGGCTTTCGTGCTGCTGGCCTTTTCATTGCTGTCGGCGCGCCTGGTCTATCTGCAGGTCATACGCCACGAGGAACTGGCGACCCAAGCCGAGAACAACCGCATCGCGGTGGTGCCCATCGTGCCCAACCGCGGTTTGATCGTCGACCGCAACGGGGTGGTGCTGGCCACCAACTATTCGGCCTACACACTGGAAATTGCGCCCAAGCGGGGCAAGGACGCGGCGGCTGAGCTGGACGCGCTGATCGACGATCTGGCCAGCGTGGTCAGCATCGAAGCCAAGGACAGGCGCCGCTTCAAGCGCTTGCAAGACGAGCTGAAGGGCGCCGATTCGCTGCCCATACGCTCGCGCCTGACCGACGAAGAAGTGGCGCGATTCACCGCGCAGCGCTTCCGCTTCCCTGGGGTCGAGGTGAAGGCGCGCTTGTTCCGCAATTACCCGCTGGGTGAGACCGGCGCCCACTTGCTGGGCTACATCGGGCGCATCAACCAGGCTGAGAAAGCCGCCATCGAAGACTGGGACGAGGCCGAGCAGGGCAACTACAAAGGCACCGAGTACATCGGCAAGCTGGGCCTGGAACAAAGTTACGAAAAAGTGCTGCACGGTACGGCCGGCTTCGAAGAGGTGGAGACCAGCGCCGGTGGCCGCGCGGTGCGCCGCTTGAACAGCCACCCGCCCACGCCGGGTGACAAGCTGGTGCTGTCCATCGACATCAAGTTGCAGGCCCTGGTGGAAGACCTGTTCGGTTCGCGGCGCGGCGCCTTGGTGGCGATGGACCCGCGCACCGGCGAAGTCCTGGCTTTCGTCAGCAAACCCACCTTCGACCCCAATCTGTTTGTCGACGGCATCGACGTGGAAAGCTGGCGTGACCTGAACGAGAGCATCGACAAACCGTTGCTCAACCGAGCCCTGCGTGGCACCTACCCGCCGGGCTCGACCTACAAGCCTTTCATGGCTATGGCCGCGCTGAACAGCGGCAAGCGCGCACCCGGCACGCTGATCAATGACACCCTGGTCTTCAACTTCGGCGGCCACCGTTTCGGCAGCCCCGAGACCGAGCGCGGCGGCATCATGGACATGCACCGGGCCATCGTGCAGTCCAGCAATGTCTACTTCTACAGCCTGGCCAACGAGATGGGTGTGGACCTGATCCACGAGCAGCTGTACCCGATGGGCTTCGGGCGCAAGACGGGCATCGACGTCGAGGGCGAAGTGACTGGTGACCTGCCGTCCACCGCCTGGAAGAAGAAGCGTTTCAAGAAGCCCGAGCAACAGAAGTGGTACGCCGGCGAAACCATGTCGCTGGGCATCGGCCAGGGCTACAACAACTTCACGATGCTGCAGATGGCCACCGCCATGTCCACGCTGGTGTCGGGCGGCCAGCGCTTCAAGCCGCGCCTGGTGCGCGAGATCGAAGACGTGATCAGCGGCCAGCGCAAGCGCGTGGCCAGTGACGCGCTGGAGCCGCTGCCCTACAAGCCGGCCGATGTGGAAGTCATCCGCAGCGCGCTGCAGGGCGTGGCGGCAGAAGGCACCTCACGTGCGGCCTTCGCCGGCGCCGGCTACGTCAGCGGCGGCAAGACCGGCACCGCCCAGGCGGTGGGCGCGCGGGCCAACGAGAAGTACAACGCGGCCAAGATCGAAGAGACCAAGCGCGACCACGCGCTCTATGTGGCCGCCGCGCCGATGGACGCGCCGACGGTGGCGCTGGCCGTCATCGTCGAGAACGCCGGCTGGGGTTCGGATTCGGCCGCGCCCATCGCGCGCCGCGTCTTCGACTACCTGCTGCTGGGGCAGTACCCCAGCGAAGAAGA
>JAYVBO010000311.1:0-8289 GCA_043750435.1 Betaproteobacteria bacterium
GCCAGGTAGGCGCCGCCCAGTTCGCTGAAGGCCGAGGCCGAGCCTTCACGCAGCCCGCCCTTGCCGATGATCAGGCGCACGCCGTATTGCGCCATCAACGGCCGCGTGAAGCGCTCCATGCGGTCCGAGGTGGTGGTGCCGATGCAGACCGGCGCATAGCCCGTGGGGTGTTCCGAGCTGGCCGGCACCTTGCGCACATTGGGCGCGGTGTGGATGACGGCGTGCCCGGCCAGGTCCATGCGCGTGCGCCGGCCGCGGTCGAAGAGGTGGATCTGCGTGGCGTCGCGGATGCCGTACAGCGTGCGCTGCAGCGTCACCGTGTCATTGACGCGCAGGGCGCGCACCTGTGCCTCGGTGGCAGGCATGGTGAGTTCGTGGTGGGCCATGGTGCTGGTCTCGTGGTTCGCTGCGTCGTGTGCGGCGGCGGGCGTCAATAGCCGTAGCTCACGCCAGCCGCTGTGATCCGCGCGCGGGCGCGCCGCGCCGAGTGGCACTGCATGTTCACGGCGATCGGGTTCATCGTGATGTGGGTGGCCGCCAGTTCGATGTGCACGGCGAAGGCGGTGGAGTCACCACCCAGGCCTTGCGGGCCGATGCCCAGCTGGTTGACGGCCACCGAGAGCTGCGCCTCCAGCGCCGCCCCGTCGGGGTCGGCGCACACCGTGCCCAGCGGCCGCGTGGCCGCGCGCTTGGCCAGCGCCACGGCCAGATCGGAGGTGCCGCCCAGGCCCACGCCCACGATGGTCGGCGGGCAGGTCTTGCCGCCGGCCGACAGCACGCAATCGATCACGAAGGTCTTGATCGCATCGATGCCTTCGGCGGGTATGGCCATCTTCAGGAAGGAGTTGTTCTCCGAGCCGCTGCCCTTGGGGATCATCTCGATCTCCAGCACATCGGCCTCATCGCTGAAGTCGATGTGCAGCACCGGCACCTCGATGCCACACGATGTGTGTTCGTTGCGCCGCGTCAGCGGGTGCACCACCGACGAGCGCAACGGGTGTTCGCGCGTGGCGCGCTCGCAGCCGCGGCGCACAGCCTGCTTCAGCGCCACGCCGTCCACCTGCACGCCACGGCCGATCAGGATGTTGTAGATCGGAACGCCGGTGTCCTGGCACAGCAGGTTCTCGGTGTCCTCGGCCACCTGGATGTTGGTGACCATGGTGGCCAGCATGCGCTGCGCCGTGGCGCCGGTTTCGCTGACTGTGAGCCGCGCGAAGCCCGACTTGATGTCGGGCGGCAGCATCTTCAGGGCGCGGATGTACAGGGTCTTGGCGACCTCTTCCACCGCTTGCAGATCGACGTTCAACGCGGGCTCCTGGTGGTTGTGCGCGAACTCAGTTCACGCTGAGCTTGCGCTGCTTGATGATCTCGGCCCAGCCCTTCGATTCCTGCTCGATGGCCTGCGCGAAGGCCGCCGGCGTGTTGGCCACTGTCGACATGCCCTGCGTCAGCAACTGCGCGCGGATCTCGGGCGAGTTGAGCACGGTGGCGGTGTCGCGCTGGACGCGGTCGACGATGTCCTTGGGCGTGCCGCTGGGCGCCAACAGGCCGAACCAGCCGTTGTTCTCGAAGCCCGGCAGGCCGGACTCGTCCAGCGTGGGCACGTTCGGCATGATCTTCGAGCGCTCTTTGCCGGTCACTGCCAGCGCGCGCAAACGGCCATCACCGACCAGCGCGGAACTGGCCGCGATGTTGCCCACCACCAACTGAATCTGCCCCGCCATCAGGTCGGTGTAGGCCAGCGATTCGCCCTTGTAGGGGATGTGCACCAGATCAACCCCGGCGGCATAGGCAAACTTCTCGCCGGCCATGTGCACCTGGCTGCCCGGACCGGCCGAGCCGAAGTTGATGGTGCCGGGCGCGGCCTTGGCCTTGGCAATCAACTCTTTGACGCTCTTCACGTCGCTGCTGGCCGGCACCACCACCAACATGGGCCCGCTGGCCACCATCGTGATCGGTGTCAGCGACTTGGGGTCGAAAGGCAGCTTCTGGTACAGGTTGGGGTTGACGGTGAGGATGCTGCCCGAGGCCATCAGCAGCGTGTAGCCGTCGGGTTTGGCATTTGCCACCAGCGCGGTGCCGATGTTGCCGCCGGCGCCGGCGCGGTTGTCCACCACCACCTGGACGTGCCACATCTCGCCCAGCTTCTGGCCCAGCAGGCGGGCCACCACGTCGGTGGAGCCGCCGGCCGAGAAGGGCACGACCAGCGTGACGGGTTTGTTGGGCCAGCTGGCTTGCGCCATGGCGGCGGGGGCCAGCGCGCACAGCGCCAGGCCGGCGAGCAGGCTGCGGCGGGTGGATGTCTTGGACTGCGTCATGTCGGTGTCTCCTGCTTTGTTGTGGTGGGTACGAAATGCCTCGGGGGCCGCGACAGCCTAGCCGTTCAGCGCCAGGGCGTAGGCCAACCCGGCCAGCGCGCCCACGCCCAGACTGGCGGCGATCCAGTCTTTGCGCAGGCCCGACCACGGGCCGAATTCGATCAGCAGCAGGCGCACGCCGCCGGCCATGTGCAAGGCCAGCAGCACCACCAGGCCCCACTCGCCAAACTTGAACAGCGGCTGGTCGGCGAAGTGCAGAAAACCGTCCAAAGCGGCCGCGCCTTGCAGCGCCTGGCCCAGCGCCCAGAAATGCGCGGGCAGAAACAGCGCCAGCGCCAGCCCCGACAGGCGGTGCACGGCAAAAGCCCACCAGGCCGGGTGGCGGCGCGCGCGGCGGTCGTTGACGAGATGGGTGGCGCTGTTCATGCGCTGCCCCCGGTGACCACGCCCAGCACGGCACGCAGCCCCATCACCAGGATCAGCAACGCCACCGCCCTGCCCAGCCACAGCCCGGCGCTTGCACCCAGGCCGGCCCATTCGCGCGCGACATTGGCCACGCCCACCGGCACGTGAACGGCACTGGCCAGCACGAAGGTGGCGTAGAAGGCCGCGAAGGCCCAGTTGCCCTGGGTACGGCCCAGGATTTCAGCGGCGCTGAGGCCACCGCGCACGGCGTAGATCACGCCGCCCAGGTGCACCAGCACACACACCGTCAACACCATCGCGCTGATGCGTTGCCAGTACCAGCGCTTGGCCTGCGCAACGCCATCGGCGACGGTTTCGCTGGGGCCGCTCACAGTTCACCCCGCACCGCAGCCTTGGCCACCAGGCGCTTCAGGCCGGCGATGCCCAGCGTGGGCGCGATCTGCTTGGGGCAGCGCTCGGTGCACGAGCCCTGGGTGTGGCAGGCGTGGCAGCCGGCGTCGCCGGCCACAGCGCGCAGGCGTTCGGTCTGGGCGGTATCACGTTCATCGTTGACCAGGGTCCAGGCGCGGTTCAGCGCCGCAGGGCCGGCAAACGCGGGCCGCCAGCTCACCACGTCGCAAGAGCCGTAGCAGACCCCGCAGCCGATGCACTCGATGCCGGCGTTGGCGGCCTGTCGAGCGGGCGATGCGGGGGCCACGCGCTCGAAGTCCTCGTGCCGCGTCCTGCTGCCCTTGAATTGCCCCTTGCTGCGCGCCCACTTGTCGAAGAACTCGCTCATGTCCACCGCCAGGTCCTTGATCACCGGCAGGTTCGCCAGCGGCCGCAGTTCCAGCCGGCCGGCCTCGTCAACGACCTTGGCCACATGCGTGCGACAGGTCCAGCGCGCGACGCCGTTGACCGTCATCGCGCAAGAACCGCACATGCCCACGCGACAGGCGAAGCGGTAGCCCAGCGAGGGCTCGATATGGCGCTGGATGTGGGTGACGACATCCAGCACCGTCTGACTGGACAGCCGCGGCACCTCGTAGTCAGTGAAGCTGCCTTGCGCCGTGCCGCGCCAGACCTTGACCTGCAAAGGCTTGGAATTGCTTGTGCTCATGCGGGTTCGGAACCTAATTCGAAGGCGATGGTGGCCGCTTGATGAGTGGCGCCGGCACGCCTTCGATCATCACGTTCACACAGGCCGGCAGGCGCGAGGCCTGTGCGCGCAGCGCTGCGGGCAGCAGTTGCGCGGGGTCGGTGACGCACTCGCCGTGGCCACCGAAGGCCGCCGTGACGAGGTCGTAGCGCGTGGGCCGCAGCTCGCAGCCGATGAGGCGGTCGGGACCGTAGTCCTTCAGCTGGATCTGGTACTCGGCGTTCCAGCGCGCGTCATTGCCGATCACGATGACGGCCGGCAGCCCGTAGCGCACGGCGGTGTCGATCTCGGCGATGTGAAAGCCGTAGGTGCCGTCGCCCATCACCGCCACCACGGGGGCGTCGGGCAAGGCGCAGCGGGCGGCCAGCGCGTAAGGCAGGCCCGATCCGATCGAACCGGCCACGCCGTTGATCAGGCGGTGCGGCGCGTGCAGGCAGGCTTGTGCCCACTGGCCGATCTCGCCGCCGTCGGACACCAGCACGGCGTCGGGATGGGTGTCCAGCAGGGCCTGCAGCGGCGCCAGCGCCTGCACCGGGTGCAGCTGGCCGGGCCCCTTGGCGCGCGCATCGGCCCAGGCGGCGGGGCGGTAGGCGAGCGCGGCTTGCACCTTGGCCAGCCAGGCGGCGTGGGCAGTGCTGGGCTTGGTGGCGGCGGCGGTCAGGGCAGCGATGGCACTGATGGCATCGGCCTGGGCGTGGTGCAGCAGCCGCGCGCCGACGGCGCGTTGCGTGCGGGCGACCTCGGCGGCGTCGGCGTCAATCTGCAGCAGGCGCGCTTCCGCGTGCCAGGCCGGCGCCTGTCCGAACTTCAGCGTGAAGTCCAGGCGCTTGCCCAGCAGCAGGACGCCATCGGCCTGCGCCAGCATTTCGGCGAAGGCGCCCAGGCTCGGGTCCGCGATGCCGCGCGGGCTTTCCATGCCGACCACCGGGATGCCACTGGCCGCCTGCAGCGCAGCGGCCAACGCGCGCCCAGGGCGCGTCATGCAGGCCGGGCCGGCCAGGATCAAGGGGCGCTGGCAGGACTGCAGAAAGGCCAGCATGCGCTGCGCAGCCTCGGACACAAGCGGCTCGGCGACCGGCGAGAAATCCAGCCGGTCTTCAGCCGCCGCGGCGCTGCCCTCGAGGGCATCGGTCGGCAGGCTCAGATGCACAGGCCCCGGCCGCCCGCTGCGCGCCAGACGTACCGCCCGGGCCAGGTCGCCGGCCACCGCGTCGGCACTGGCGCAGGCCCATGCGGCCTTGGTGACGGGTGCGGCCATCTCGGCCTGTGCCATCTCCTGGAACGCCCCCATGCCCAATTGCTGGATCGGCGCATGGCCCGACAGCAGCACCACGGGCGCTTCGGCCATCAGCGCGGTGTACAGCGCCGCCACCGCATTGGCATGGCCGGGCCCGCCGGTGACCAGGGCGATGCCCACCTCGCCGGTGATGCGCGACCAGGCATCGGCCATGTGCACGGCCGCCGCTTCGTGGCGGGTATGGATGAGCTCGATGCCGCTGCCCAGCAGCGCGTCGTACACCGGCATGATGTGGTTGCCCGACAGCGTGAAGACACGCCGCACGCCGGCAGCCTGCAGGCCGCGCACCAGGGCATCAGCACCGCGCCGCTTCGCGTTCATATTTGCGCTCATTTCAATTCGAGTTGCAGGCTGCGCCCCAGGGTTTCGTAGACCTTGAACTGCTCGGCCACGTAGCGCTCGGTGTCGGCCGGCGACAGCACGCGCGGCAGGCTGCCGGCGCGTTCGGTAGCGGCCTGCCATTGCGGGTCGGCAGCGGCCGCCTGCAGCACCTGAACCCACTGCTCGACGATGGCCTTGGGCAGGCCGGGCGGGCCGTACAGCGCGCTCCAGCCGACGATGGTTTCCAGTCTCGGGAAACCGGCTTCCCGGGCGGTGGGCACATCGGGCAGGTCCTTCAGGCGCTCGGGCGTGGTGGTGACCAGCGCACGCAGTCGGCCGCCCTTGATGTTGCCCACCATCGACGTGAGGTTGCCGCAGCTGAAATCGACCTCGCCGGTCAACACCGCCAGCGCGGCCTCGCTGCCGCCCTTGTAGATGACCTGGACGGCAGCTTCCTTGCCCAGCTTGAGCTGTTCGAACAGCAACTGCGGCCCCAGATGCAAGATGGTGCCCTGGCCCGACGAGCTGTAGTTCAGCTTGCCCGGGTTGGCCCGCAGCGCGTCACCCAGGTCCTTCAGCGTACGCAGGGGCGATTCGCTTCGCACCGCGCACACGACGGGGTTCAACTCCAGCAGGCCGATCAGCGTGAAGTCGCTCCACTTGTAGGACAGGTTCGGCTGCAGCGCCGGCAGCACCACCTGCGAGCCGACACGCGCCAGCAGCAGGGTGTAGCCGTCGGGCTTGGCGGCCTTCACCACATTGGAGCCGATGGCACCGCTGGCGCCCGCGCGGTTCACCACCACGGCCGGCTGGCCCAGCACACGTTGCGCCACGGGCTGCAGATTGCGCGCGGCCAGGTCTGCATCGCCGCCCGTGCTGAAGGGCACGATCAGCGTCACGGGCTGTTCGGGATAGCCGGCGGCCCAGGCTATTCCTGTCGCAGTCGCGGTCGCGGCCAGCGCGAGCCCGGCGAGCCGCCGGGGCAGACCGTGCAGGGGTTTGAACATCTCTTGTCTCCTCGGGAGGCCAGCCGCGTGTGCTGCGATCTACGGGTCTTCATCGTCCCGACAGCGCGCAAGATACGTCGAGCCATTCGGAAGACAAAGCGAATGTTTCTTCTATGCTTGGAAAGAATTTCTTTAGTGTCAACCCATGCCCTCGATCCGCACCCTGCGCACCTTCGTCACCGTCACCCGCCTGGGCAGCTTCGCCGCGGCGGGGCAGGCCATCGGACTGACAGCCGCAGCCGTGGGCCAGCAGATGCGCGCACTGGAAGAAGAGCTGCGCCGTCCGCTGTTCGACCGCAGCGGCCGCGCCGTGGTGCTCAACACCGCCGGACGCGACCTGCGTGGCCCGGTGGAAGACCTGCTGGCGCGCTATGAAGCGCTGACCCAGGACGCCGATGGCCAAGCCCTGGGCGGCCGCGTCGTGATGGGCGCCCTGGTCTCGGCGCTGATGGGCGCCTTTGCTGATGCGCTGTGGGCGCTGAAGCGCGAGAACCCGGGCCTGGAGGTGACGCTGTTCGCCGGCCAGTCGCGCGACTTCGCCGACCGCGTCAGCCGCGGCGAACTCGATGCCGCCGTGGTGACGCAGGCGCCTGGCACGTTGGCGGCCAACCTGATCTGGACGCCGCTGTACCGCGAACCCATGGTGCTGATCGTGCCGCGCAAGCCCGCGTTCAAGCTGCCTCGCGAGCCGCTGGCCGTGCTGGCGAGCGCGCCCTTTCTGCGTTTCGACCGCCTGACCTGGACCGGCAAGCTGGTGGACGAGGCGCTGGCCCGATGCGGCGCCGCCAGCGTGCGCGACGAGATGGAACTCAATTCCGTGGAGGCCATCATCGCGCTGGTGCGCCAGGGGCTGGGCGTGTCCATCGTGCCGCAGTTGGCCAACCTGGCCTGGTCGCGCGACCGCACCCTGGCCGTGCTGCCGCTGCCGGGCACGGCGGTGCAGCGCCATGTGGGCCTGCTGGAACGTCGGCAACACAGCCGCGAGCGATTCACGCACGAGATCAAGCGCTACTTCGTCCAAGGACGCCTGGCCGTGCTCTGATCGCCTGGCGAGATCACAGGCGCTGCACCGCAGCACACGGGCGTTCAGGCGTGCGCGGGCTTGGGCGCGGGCCCGGCGGATTCGTGCACCACGAGATCCATTTCAACCTCGGGCGCCTGCTGGAGCCGCGCCTTTTCGAGCGCGGCAATCACGCGTTTGGCCACCGTGCGCCACAGCAGTTACGTCGGCACGCGCAAGGTGGTCAGGGCCGGCCTGATGTGGCGGGCCATTTCCAGGCCGTCGAAGCCGATGGTCGACAACTGCTCGGGCACAGCGTGCTCGCCTGCAGACTGTCTGCAGCCGCTCAGGGTCGGCAGGTGAACGGCAGCCCGAGCCGAAGCCGGTCGCACGATCGTCAACAAGGCGGATGACCGCTGCACCTCCCTGACCGGTCACTCGCGTAGCGCAGCCGACGCGTCGGGCCGCGCATGATTCCTATTGCCCCTGACGACCCGCGGAACCCGACCCATGGCTGAAGTTGACCTGCGGCCAACAGAAGCGTCGAAGGCTGGTGGAGCCCTTCACAATCAAGACCTGACCTCCGTTGGTTCGAGATGCCTACCTTTCATCATGGATAAATTCGTGCTGCGGCAGCAGGTGCTGGAACGGCTCGCCGAAGACCTGCTGCAAGCCGAACAGGCCGTGCGGGCGGCCCATGAAGCGGCGACTCACGAAGAAAATATCGCCGAAAACAAATACGACACCTTGGGACTCGAAGCCGCCTACCTGGCCACCGGCCA
>JAYVBO010000312.1:0-3569 GCA_043750435.1 Betaproteobacteria bacterium
GTGGGCGGCGCCCACCGCGACATTCCTTGGATGGCCGCGCAACTCAAGCGTGCGCTGGCCGACGCGCTGCGCCAGAGCGCTGACCTCAAGCCCAAGGAATTGCTCGACCGGCGCTACTTGCGCCTGCGGGCTTACGGCCGCTACACCGACACCAAGGATCGGTAAGCGGTGCGCACCGTCGCGGTGGCCACCAGCGGCGGCCGCGATTCCACGGCGCTGCTGCACAGCACGCTGCGAGCTGCCCAAGCGCAGGGCATCCGCGTGGTGGCGCTGCATGTGCACCACGGCCTGCAAGCGCCGGCCGACGGCTGGTTGGCCCAGGTTCGCACACAGGCCCGGCGCTGGGGCGCAGGCTTCGACAGCCGGCGCATCGCCGGGTCACCGCCAGCCGGTGCCAGCATCGAAGCCTGGGCCCGCCACGTGCGCTATGCCGCGCTGGCCGAGATGGCGCAGGCCGCCGGCTGCGACATGGTCCTGCTGGCCCACCACCGCCGTGATCAGGCCGAGACCTGGCTGCTGCAGGCCTTGCGTGGCGGCGGCGCGGCGGGCTTGTCGGCCATGCCCCGGCAAATCGAACGTGGCGGCATGCACTGGTGCCGGCCCTGGCTGGACCAGCCGCGGGCGGCCGTCGAGGCCTATGTGCAACGCCACCGCCTATGCTTTGTGGAAGACCCCAGCAACGCCGACCCGCGCTATGCCCGCAACCGCTTGCGCAGCGCGGTCTGGCCGGCCTTGCTGACGGCTTTTCCGCAGGCGGAAACTGCGCTGGCCGCGGCGGCCACGCAGGCCCAGGCGGCGGCGGCGCTGGCCGCTGAAGTGCTGGCGCAAGACCTGCCGGCCTTGTTGGATGAGGCTGGCGGCTTGCTGACCACGCCTTGGCTGCTTTTGCCGCCTGCACGGCGGCGCAACACCCTGCAGGGCTGGCTTCGTCAGGCGCTGGGACGCGGCGCCCCCGAGACCTTGCTGGTGCGCTTGCTGGCCGAACTGCCCCACTGCCGCGCTGCACGCTGGGAGACGCGGGGGCCGGCTTTGCGGCTGTACCGCGGTGTCTTGCGCGCGGTTGCCTTGCCCGCTGAAGCTGTCGCGCTGAACGCCGTTTCGACCGCGCTCGATCTGTCGGTGCCCGGCCGCTATCCGGTGCCTGAATGGGGTGGCTGTTGGCTGATCGAGCCCGCCCTCTCCGACGGGCTGCCGGCAACCTTGCTGCAGGCCGCCCAGCCCGTGCAGCGCTGCGGCGGCGAGCGTTTCAGCCTGGCGCCGGGCGCCACCGCGCGCAGCCTGAAAAAGCAGTTCCAGGCCAACGGCATCCCGGCCTGGCAGCGCGGCGGGCCGCTGCTGTTCAGTGCCGATGGCCGCTTGATGTGGGTGCCCGGCCTGGGTGTCGATGCGCGGCTGCGGGCCGGCGCTGGCGAAGCGCATTTGCGTGTCACTTGGGTGCCCGATACCGCCCCGTTGACAGGCCCGGGTCAGCGCGCCGGCTAAAATTCGGCGGTTTCGCTGCGCGGCCTGGTTAGCCGGCTCGCGCGTCTTGCATCCACCTACCCAAGCCGGCCTGGACCGGCAGCACCGATGGCCTTGATCGTCCACAAATACGGCGGCACTTCGATGGGCTCGACCGAGCGCATCCGGGCCGTTGCCCAGCGCGTGGCCAAGTGGGTGCGCGCCGGTCACCAATTGGTCGTCGTGCCTTCCGCGATGAGCGGCGAGACCAACCGCCTGCTCGGCCTGGCCAAAGACCTGCTGCCCAACGCCCACACGCCCGAGGCGCTGCGTGAACTGGACGCCATTGCAGCCACCGGCGAACAGGTATCGGTTGGCCTGCTGGCGCTGGCGCTGCAGGCGCAAGGGCTGCAAGCGGTCAGCTACGGCGGCTGGCAGGTGCCCATCGCCACCGACTCGTCCTTTTCGAAGGCGCGCATTGCCAGCATCGACGACACCCGCGTGCGCGCCGACCTGGCGGCCGGCAAGGTGGTCGTCATCACCGGCTTCCAGGGCATAGACCCTGAGGGCAACGTCACCACGCTGGGCCGCGGTGGCAGCGACACCTCGGCGGTGGCCGTGGCCGCCGCGATGAAGGCCGCCGAGTGTCTGATCTACACCGACGTGGACGGCGTCTACACCACCGACCCGCGCATCGTGCCCGAAGCCCGCCGGCTGACCACCATCAGCTTCGAAGAGATGCTGGAAATGGCCAGCCTGGGCAGCAAGGTGCTGCAGATCCGTTCGGTGGAATTTGCCGGCAAGTACCGCGTGCCGGTGCGCGTGCTGTCGAGCTTCACGCCCTGGGACATCCCGCTGGAAGAAGAAGCCCGTTCGGGCACCCTGATCACTTTCGAGGAAGACGTAAAAATGGAACAAGCCGTGGTCTCGGGCATCGCGTTCAACCGCGACGAAGCCAAAGTCAGCGTCATCGGCGTGCCCGACAAGCCGGGTATCGCCCACATGATCCTGGGCCCGGTGGCCGATGCCAACATCGACATCGACGTGATCATCCAGAACGTCTCGCACGATGGCCGCACCGACTTCAGCTTCACCGTGCACCGCAATGACTACGCGCGGACCATGGAGGTGTTGCAGCAGAAAGTGATGCCGGCCACTGGCGCCGAGCGCTTGCTGGGCGACGCCAAGATCTGCAAGGTGTCCATCGTGGGCATCGGCATGCGCAGCCATGCGGGCGTGGCCAACACCATGTTCCGCACGCTGTCGGAAGAGGGCATCAACATCCAGATGATCACCACCAGCGAAATCAAGACCAGCGTGGTGATCGACGAGAAGTACATGGAACTGGCCGTGCGGGCGTTGCACAAGGCCTTCGGTTTGGAGACCGGCGCCGTCACGGCGGGTTGAAGTCCGCAGCGCCAGCGGGTCGCCACGGCGCGGCCCGCTGCGCGCATTGACGAAGGCGCTGATTGCGCGCAGGCTAGCGCCGCCTTGGCCGGCCTGCTCATTTCTTGGTCGAGTTTTGCACCGGCTTCCAGGTGGAGTAGAGGTTGTTCCTGTTCGGTCCGCGGCTCGCGGGTCCTACGCAGTCGCGGGGATTCACTCTCGACCTTTTGGAGCCCCTATGAAAATCCTGACCTTGCTTGCCAGTTGCCTGGCCCTGTGTGTTTCGGGCGCGCTGGCGCAGAACACGAATTCCGATTTCCTGCGCATCACCCTGCCGGGCGCCACACCGTTTGTGGTCGTGATACCAGAAGGGCCGCCAGCACCGGCCCCCGAAACGGCCATCTTCAATCTGCCCTTCGGGCCCGATGGCCTCTACGGCGGGGTGCTGCCGACCACGGTTCTGCCTGTTCTCATCGCCGTGGCACTGCTGGAGCCGCTGGGCACGGTTCTGGATCCGGGCGAGACCCCGGTGTTCTGGGGCAGCGCCGCGAATCCGCGCGTGCTCAGTGACTTGGTCATCACCTTCGCCACGCCCAGCAGCCTGGTGGCGCCTGTGGGCTTGGCTTTCATCTCGGACGGCGACAGCAATCTCGCAAGCTGGGCGTCTTTCCTGATGGCGTCGGGCATGCCGGTGGTGGCATTGGACGAGACCGGGGCGGTGATGGATCTGACGTCCCTGCTGT
>JAYVBO010000313.1:0-3559 GCA_043750435.1 Betaproteobacteria bacterium
CCGGTGGACGAGAAGAAGCTGATCAGCGACGCCATTGCCGGCATGGTCGCGGGGCTGGATCCGCACAGCCAGTACTTCGACAAGAAAAGCTACAAGGAATTCAGCGAAGCCACCGGTGGCAAGTTCATCGGCATCGGCATCGAAATGGGCATGGAAGAAGGCCTGGTCAAGGTCGTCTCGCCCATCGAAGGCAGCCCGGCCTTCCGCGCCGGCCTGAAGCCCGGCGACCTGATCACCCGCATCGACGACACGCCCGTCAAGGGCCTGACGGTGGACCAGGCGGTCAAGAAGATGCGCGGCGAACCCAACACCAAGGTCGTGCTGACGGTCTTCCGGCGCAGCGAGAGCCGCAGCTTCCCGGTGAACATCGTGCGCGAAGAAATTCGCATGCAAAGCGTGCGCGCCGGCATGGCCGCACCGGGCTATGGCTGGGTGCGCGTCAGCCAGTTCCAGGAACGCACCGTCGACGACTTCGTGCGCAAGGTCGAAGAGCTCTACAAGCAAGACCCCAACCTGAAGGGCTTGGTGCTGGACCTGCGCAACGACCCGGGCGGCCTGCTCGACGGTGCCGTGGCGCTGTCAGCTGCTTTCTTGCCCACCGACGTGGTGGTGGTGTCGACCAACGGCCAGTTGCCCGAGTCGCGCGCCACCTTCCGCGCCAACCCCGAGTTCTACGCCCGCCGCGCCGGTAGCGACCCGCTGCGCAAGCTGCCGGCCGCCCTGAAGACGGTGCCGCTGGTGGTGTTGGTCAACGAAGGTTCGGCCTCGGCCAGCGAGATCGTGGCCGGCGCGCTGCAAGACCACAAGCGCGCCACCGTCATGGGCGCGCAGACCTTCGGCAAGGGTTCGGTGCAAACGGTGCGCCCGCTGCCCGGCAACACCGCGCTGAAGATCACCACCGCGCGCTACTACACGCCCAACGGCCGCAGCATCCAGGCCAAGGGCATCGTGCCCGATGTGTGGCTGGACGAGACCGCCGAAGGCAATGTTTTCGCCGCCCTGCGCATGCGCGAAGCCGATCTGGACAAGCATCTGACAGGCGCCGACGAGAAGAAAGACGTCGAACGCGAAAAGGCCCGCGACGAAGCGCGCAAGAAGTTGGAAGAGCAGTTGGCCAAGACCAAGGAGCCGGTCAAGCCGCTGCCTGAATTCGGCACCGCCGAAGACTTCCCGCTGCAACAGGCCGTGAACCAGTTGCGCGGCCTGCCGGTGATGGCCAGCAAGACGGCAGCCGGCGAACAGCGCGCCGAGGCGCCGGCCGCCACCCCGAAGTAAGCTCGCAACCCGAGCCGCCACGAAGCCCGCTACGGCGGGCTTCGGTGTTTTTGGCGGCGCGCCGCTACAGCCCACCCACCACCCGGTTTGTGCACCATGAACGACGAACAACTGCTGCGCTACGCCCGCCACGTGATGCTGGACGACATCGGCATCGAAGGGCAGCGCCGGCTGCTGGCCGCCCATGTGCTGGTCATCGGCGCCGGCGGCCTGGGTTCACCGGTGGCGCTGTACCTGGGCAGCGCCGGTGTGGGCCGCATGACGGTGCTGGACGACGACACCGTCGACCTCAGCAATCTGCAGCGGCAAATTGCCCACAACCAGTCACGACTGGGTCTACCCAAGGCCGAGTCGGTGCGCGCCACAGTGGCAGCGATCAACCCCGACGTGCAGTGCCGCGCCCTGGTGCGCCGCGCCGACGCTGCGCTGCTGGACGAACTGCTGCCCACGGTGGATCTGGTGCTGGACTGCTGCGACAACTTCGCCACCCGGCATGCCGTCAACGACGCCTGCGTGCGCCACGGCAAACCACTGGTGTCGGGTGCGGCCATCGGCTGGGACGCGCAGATTGCGGTCTACGACACGCGCCGCGCCGATGCGCCCTGCTACGCCTGCCTGTTCCCGCCCGACGCCGGTTACGAGGACGTGTCGTGCAACACCATGGGCGTGTTCGCGCCGCTGGTGGGCATCGTCGGCAGCGTTCAGGCCGCCGAGGCGCTGAAGCTGATCATCGGCACCGGCGAAGCACTGGCCGGCCGCCTGCTGATGCTGGACGCGCGCAGCCTGCGCTGGGACAGCATCACCATGGCCCGCCAGCCGCATTGCCCGGTTTGCAGCGTGCGGCCGTGCGACGGCGGGGTCACGGAAGGGCATTAAGCTTGTCAGCATGAACGCACCCGAACCTGCTGTCCCCGCCCTCAACGCACGCAACTTTCCCAGCGCCGAAGAAGAAGCCAGCGCCCAGCCGCCGGCCCCGCTGTACGACGGCCCGGAAAGCGCCTACCGACTGGCCTTCACCGACACGGCCTTCCTGCTGCGCGAAGAACTGCGCCCGGTGCGCATGCAGCTGGAACTGCTCAAGCCCGAGTTGGTGCAGCAGGAAATGGGCATCGAGTCGACCATCGTCATCTTCGGCAGCGCCCGTGTGAAGGCGCCCGACGAAGCCGCCGCTGCTGTGGCCACCGCGCGGGCCAGCGGTGACGCTGCCGCGCTGCAACGCGCCGTCGGTCTGGCCGGCATGAGCTGCTACTACGAAGAAGCGCGGCGCTTCGCGGCCCTGGCCACCTCGCGTTCACGCGCCCACGCCACCCCGATCTATGTGGTCACCGGCGGCGGCCCCGGCATCATGGAAGCGGGCAACCGCGGCGCCTTTGACGTGGGCGGCAAGAGCATCGGCCTGAACATCGTACTGCCGCACGAGCAGCAGCCCAACGCCTACATCACGCCCGAGCTGTGCTTCCAGTTTCACTACTTCGCGCTGCGCAAGATGCACTTCCTGATGCGCAGCATCGCGCTGGTGTGCTTCCCGGGCGGCTTCGGCACGCTGGACGAGCTGTTCGAGACGATGACGCTGATCCAGACCAGCAAGAGCCGCAAGCGCCCCATCCTGCTCTTCGGCCGCGCCTTCTGGACGCGCCTGATCGACTTCGACTACCTGGTCGAAACCGGCATGATCGGCGCGGCCGACCTGCAGCTGTTCAGCTTCGTTGAGACCGCCGAAGAGGCCTGGGACATCTTGGCCGCGCACTACGGTTTCGACCAGCCGGCCGACACCACCGGCCGCCACGCCGAAGCAGATTGAAGCCGCGATGAACCCGTCGAAATCCATCAGCCTGATCGGCGCGCCCACCGACATCGGCGCCGGCGCGCGCGGCGCCAGCATGGGCCCCGAGGCCCTGCGCGTGGCGGGCCTGCGCGGCGCGCTGGAAAGCCACGACCTGACGGTCATCGACAAGGGCAACCTCACCGGTCCCGCCAACCCCTGGCTGCCGCCGGTGGACGGCTATCGCCATCTCGATGAAGTCGTGGCCTGGAACCGCGCCGTGCACGACGCCATGTACGCCGAACTGGCCGCCGGCCATCTGCCCATCCTGCTGGGTGGCGACCACTGCCTGGGCATAGGCAGCATCAGCGCCGTGGCGCGCCACTGTCGTGCAACGGGCAAGAAGCTGCGCGTGCTGTGGCTGGACGCCCATGCCGACTTCAACACCAGCGTGCTCACGCCCAGCGGCAACATCCACGGCATGCCGGTGTCCTGCCTGTGCGGACACGGGCCGCAGGCGCT